>JBDOMS010000268.1:0-1897 GCA_039831735.1 Pirellulales bacterium | reverse complement strand
CCAAGCCACTGTTGACAGTGATCGCCGTGCGGCATTGAGACGAGCCCATTCTGCAACACATTTGTTGCATTCGGCTCTCCAGAAGTTTCTTGGCAACCATGCTGTTCAGCAGGGATCAAAAGTTGACGAAGATATCCTTCGATTTGACTTCTCGCATAGCGAGGCTGTTGGTCAGGAAATCCTTCAGAAAATTGAGGAGACCGTCAATGAATCTGTACTCTCTGCAATGCCCGTAACAGCAGATCTTTTACCCTTGTCCGAGGCTCGAACTGCTGGGGCGATGATGCTATTTGGTGAAAAGTATCCCGATATAGTTCGCGTGGTATCGATGGAAGGGCTCAGCAAAGAACTCTGCGGTGGCACCCATGTCGTCAATACTGGTCAGATTGGCCTCGTGAGAATCACTGGCGAAGAAAGTGTATCAGCCGGCACCCGGAGAATATCTGCCGTGACGGGCTTTGAGACGCTCTCGAAACTCCGCCATGCAGAAGACACACTGAGCAAATCAGCGTTCGCACTGAAAGTGCCACCCCTTGAACTTCCTCGTCGTCTCGAAGCGATTCAAAAAGAACTCAAAAATCTCAAGAAAACCAAAACCAGTCTTGCGACCGGCTCCTCTCCAGAAAAACTACTTGCAGATGCCATTCAAGTTGGCGACACAAAAATTGTGATTGCTGAGAGTACAGGAAGTGATGCCAACTCGATGCGACAATGCATCGACCAACTGAGAAGGAAAGCCAGTCCCATTGCAGTCCTCTTGGCTTCAGCTCATAACAACAAGGTTACACTCGTGGCAGGGATTTCAAGAGAACTGGAGCAGCGTGGACTTTCTGCCGGCCAATGGATTAAGGACCCAGCAGCCATAGTAGGAGGGAAGGGGGGGGGACGACCTGACATGGCTCAAGCAGGAGGCAGACTCACTGAGAAAATACCTGAGGCACTCAAAGCAGCTCAAAAGCTCATTGAGACAATGATTCAAGCATAGACTGGGTTAGCATAGTTTCGAGAGCACAACTAACGCAGCATCATAGTCAGGCTCTTCGGCTACCTCTTTGACAACCTGTGCATATTGCACAACGCCCTTAGCATCCAAGATAAAGACTGCTCTGGCAAGTATCTTCAGTTCATCAATGAGTACACCCCAGCTCCTACCAAAACTGCGGTCCATGTAATCACTTCCATTCTTCATGAATTTGATATCCTCGGCTCCACAAAAACGCCCCATTGCAAATGGCAGATCTAGACTCACGGTGAGAGCCGTAACCTTTTCGGCAAAAGCGCTGAGTTTCTTGTTGAACGTCTTTGTCTGAACCTGACACACGGGAGTGTCAAGAGAAGGCACAACGCTGATAATAGCTGGTTTACCCTTGAGGTCGGCCTTGGTCACATGCTGCAGACCTCCTTCATCGAAATACACCACATCAAATTCTGGGGCTTCAGTGCCGACTCGAAGTTCATCACCAACAAGCGTGAGAGGATTACCTTTAAATGTTACTGCACCATGCCGACTCATAAATAACTCCTTACCAAGACACATTCCACGATCAGAAGTATCACCGAGAGTTCGCTCAAGACAACCCCCTTGACGTTTTTTCTTTGAGAATGCAGTCGACGCTCTCCTCCGAGTTTGCATATTCTAGGGACTATTATGAGATCTCTAGGACGTCTTGGACAGTTCATCGGCCTTAGCTTACCAGCGGTTGCAATCTGGCTGGAGCTCAATGGAAGCATCTCTCTTGGCCAGATGCTCGTGCTTCTTGTCTTTTCTATCTGTGCTTTCTGGATTGGCCGGATCTTGGAAGGGTATGCTCGACAATGAATAGGAATTCCACGCTTACGCCACTTGTTTTCAACCCAATCTACCGTCGCTATATCTGGGGTGGACGGCGTTTTGCTG
>JBDOMS010000301.1:0-1900 GCA_039831735.1 Pirellulales bacterium | reverse complement strand
CAATCTCAATCATGGTCTTCATCACTAACAAGATTTGTTGGGAATGTTCCGACAAATAAATCTTTAGCAGTTCGTTGCTTTATAACAACATCAATGAAGCCCTGATGCACGATTGCTTCAATACCACCGTAATCGATTTTACCATGATTGAGATTGCGGGCTGATGAATTTTTTGAGTCGAGCCTCTCAAAAAAAGGAACGAGAGCTCTCTCAGTATCATAGTGGTATTTATCAGCTGGAGAAAAACCGTTGAAATCCCCTGCCAGTACAATACGGGGCTGATCATCTGAAAGACTCATGATGTCCTGCTTCAGTAATGCCGCCTCCTCGACACGCCTCCGATAGTTTGATGGATGAAAGTGAATCACATAAAACCAGATATTCTGAATCTGACACCGCAGAAGTCCATGATGGAATCCTTCGCGGATTCGATGAACATGCGAAATTGGATACCGTGATGTAATCCCTGTTGGAAATCCTCTCTCCTTGAGAATTTCTGAGTAGGGGTGGCCCCAGGACGCTGCATCTTCCGCGAGATCTTTTGCTGAAAAACTATTAAGCTCCTGCAGGGAAACAATATCGGGCGATTGATGAGCCATCCATTGCTTCCAATTGCCATGACGTGGCTGAGGTTTTTTTGTAAATCCATACCAGACGTTATGGGTTATTACCTTAAGCACCCGTGCTTGTTTCGGCTGACCTAATACAACGCGTGAACTCATCAGAGATGAAAGCACGATAAAGATTAACGAAAAAACACCTGTGTTGAGAGAGGACGACATAAGAATCTCCATACCTACGTTTGACTCACATTTGGAACACGTGTTTGGGGCGAGGCTCTTGGTTCACAAGAATACTCCCGTCCCTCGTATTTGTATTCACCACCAGAAGTACTTTACCTTATTTGTGTTTTACAACAGTATCTCAAACACAATCAGGAGCGACTTTCCATGACTAACGTTTGTGACTTTGGAGCCACAGGGGATGGTAAAACTGATGACACAGCAGCGATCCAACATGCAATCGATGAAGGAATTGGACTTGTTACATTCCCTCGTGGCGTCTATCGAATCACCAAATCGCTCATCGTCGATTTGCAGAATAACGGCTGGACTTCTTTCGATGGCCAAGGAGCTACCGCCCAAATCTTGATGGCTGGTGCTGGCCCAGCTCTCATCATCAAGGGCTCTCATGGTGGTACAGCTGATCCCCAAAGTTATCGAAGTGAAACATGGAAGCACGAGCGGATGCCACTTGTACGAGACATCGAAATTGTGGGCCAGCACCCGAGCGCGGATGGCATTCGTATGGATGGTGTGACACAGCCTTCACTTTTTGGAGTCCTTTTACGTGCGTTAAGGCATGGCATTCATATTACCGGACGATCGAGGAATGTCCTCATCGAGCATTGTCACATTTATTTCAATAAAGGAATCGGCATTTTTCTTGATCAGGTAAATCTTCATCAGACAATTATCAGCGGATCTCACATCAGCTACTGCCGTCTTGGTGGAATTCGAGTAGAGCAAAGTGAGATACGTAACCTTCAAATTACAGGGAACGATATCGAATACAACAACAATCGATCGCATAGAGTCGAAGATGGCGATGCGGAAGCAACGGCTGAAATCTATCTTGATGCACGAAGAGGAAGCATCCGTGAAGGCACTATTTGTAGTAATACGATTCAGTCAACATACAGTCCCAACGGCGCAAATATACGAATGATCGGTCAAGGAGCGGACAATAATCCAAAAGTTGGAATGTGGACAATAAGCGGGAACCTGATTGGCAGTCAGTGGAACAACATCCACTTATCAGGAGCTCAAGGTGTCTCAATCACGGGCAACTATATTTACTCCGGTCATAATCGAAATGTGCTGATTGAAGACAGCCATCA
>JBDOMS010000672.1:0-1902 GCA_039831735.1 Pirellulales bacterium | reverse complement strand
GGATAGTGTTTTTCATACATGGTTGTTACACAAATGAAGGTTGTGTCATGCAAGACACAGGCAAAGTTTTCGTTCACAATCATCCATCAGTCGATCGATAAGAAGTTTGATGGCTGAAGTCTCAATGGTCGGCACCTGCAAAAATCGATTTGTTGGGTCGTGGCATGCCCAGCAAGGAACATAGCAACGGGAGGAACTCAGCACTGTACAAACAGAAAAAACGACAGTTTTATTGCTTTTTTTCTTCAGAAAAGGCACCCGGTTAAGCGGAAAATACACTTTGGCACCCATTCTTTGACATTCCTGTAGTCCCTCGATACTGTTGTTCGAAATAACCTAAAACATTAGTTGTTTTGAGGAAAATGTACTAGAATATTAGGTTTTTAGATGAGTGGGCTGTCCAGTCGATTCTGCAAGGCGATGTTGCGCGGCTGTGATGCTCTTGGCAGGTGTTCCTTCCCGAGGCCTTTCAGTCTCGTTTGAAGGTTCGCCGAGGGATTTATTGATTCTACTTATATCTTTTTGGGTGGGACCTTACTTATGGCGCTACGTCCGTTTGATTGGCGATGGATTGCCAGGCAATTTAAACCTCCAGTTCAGAGGTTACGACGCAAACGAAAAAAGTCACGTTCCGATCACGCACTTCCTGAACGCCTTGAGGAGCGTCGTGTATTGGCATTTAATTTTGTGTCGATGTTTCCCTCACCAGGCAATTTGATTTCTGAGGGAACAACGCTCAACGAAGCGCCGCAACAGATTACTGTCAAGTTTAGTCCCGACGTTACCATCGATCCATCCACTCTCAATGCGATTACGGTTACCCGCAGTGGTGGAGCGGGGGATGCATTTGACAATGGCAATGACCTGATTGTAACCCCTGGAAGTATCACCGTTGATGATTTGCCAAATCAGAATCAGGTCACTGTTCGGTTCGCTGAGACCTTGGTCGATGATGACTATAGAATAACTGTGAATGAAACTCTTCGTTCAATGCCTGTTATTCCCGGAGGACCTACTGAAGCCTTTGGGAGTGATTCAGAGCCGTTCACTTTCAGTCGTGGCTTTCGTCTCGATCTTGGTGCACAGGTTATTTCGGTAGTGCCCCAACCTGTTTTGGTCAATAAGGTTGTGAAAGTCGACGATGTTTCGCTCCTTCAAGATGGTGATCTCCTTGAGATTTCTCAGGGTTCGTTGAGTTACACGATTGAATTTGATGGTGATGGCTTTGTTCAAAACACGCCCGGTGCCGGCTTTGGAACTATTGAGTTGTTGTCGTCAGGTATCCCAAAGACAGCGGATCAGATTGCCACAGAAATTGCAGGCCTTCTCAACGCAGATGCTCTTTCGCTTTCGATGGTCGCACCAGCAGCCGTTGGTTCTGAGGTGACGTTGAGCCCTGCTGGGGAAATCACGCCATCACTGCACCGATCGTATTTCTCTCCAAAAGTACAATTTACTCGTGCGGGTCTTGCGCCGGCCTCAAGTGCGATTTTAATTGAAGACCAGACAGCACTTGTTCAGCAAAAAAATTCGATTGTGGTGTACTTCAATGCCAACGATCCGCTTGAAGCGGCCTCTGCAGAAAACCCCCGAAATTATCAATTACTTCGTTTAGATGACGTAACCGGAGATCCACTCGAAGTTTTGATTCCTGATGGTGTGCGTTATGATGCGGTCAATGCGTCTGCGGTTCTTCAGTTTAATCCTGGCGACGTTACAGATGATGGACTCTTTCGCCTGCGAGTCGGTGGTTCGTCTGACAATAACAATAGAATTGATAGAGCGGTAAATGTTGGAAGTGTTTTTGAACAGCAGGGAGGGAACGCTGCCTTTACGACATTTGCCTATGTTGGCGATGAGTCTGCTACAGATGTTGATCTTTACAAATTCCATGCTGATGGA
>JBDOMS010000496.1:0-7985 GCA_039831735.1 Pirellulales bacterium | reverse complement strand
CACCTCCACCAACGAGCGCCCATGCCCGCGCTCCGAAGCAAGGCACTCGGCCAGCACAATGGCTGAGTCCCACACTGTCGCCCAGTAAGGCAAACGTTCATCAGATCGAAACGCTGCTTCATCAATCAGACCATCCATGTCTGGTGGATGCCAGATACAAAGATCCCCGCCGGGCAACGCGACAACCTGCTTCACGGGTGAAAAACGGCTAAAACGTGACACTGCAATCCAGTTTCTTTCGAAAAATCAAACCATCCTACACTGTCTCACTTCTACCTGTAAGAAACGTGCATGGATGGACGATACCATGTGAGGGCATGATTTACCGTCGTCAACATCACCGTATGTTTTTTCAAATGAATGATCACCATCATGGTATTTGAGCATTACAGACTCCCTCCTTTTTTCATCCCATGCTGACAAACTACGATTTCCACTTACTTGGTGAAGGACGTCATTGGCAAAGCTATGAAAAGCTGGGAGCCCATCGCCACGCTATAGATGGCATCGCTGGTGTCAATTTCGCTGTATGGGCCCCCAATGCAGATGCTGTAAGTGTTGTGGGAGATTTCAATGGATGGGACGGCAGGTTGCATCAAATGCAAATCCGTAAGGCGTCTGGAATCTGGGAACTTTTTGTCCCTGATATCCAGCTCGGGGCTCTCTATAAATTTCGAGTACATCACCGCGGACAGCATTACGATAAATCAGACCCATATGGCTTTGCCGCAGAACATCCTCCTCAAAACGCCTCGAAAGTTGTTGATCTTAACCAGTACCAATGGTGCGACAGTGAATGGATGGCACGTCGTGCAGAAGTGAATGCCCTTTCCTCACCCATAAGCGTATACGAAGTTCATCTTGGAAGTTGGCGTCGCTCAGATACTGACCCTAGCAAGTGGATGTCATATCGAGACCTTGAGCGAGAATTGATTCCTTATTGTGTTGATATGGGTTTTACGCATGTCGAATTCCTTCCTCCGGCAGAACATCCTCTTTCAGCCAGTTGGGGATATCAGACAATTGGCATGTTTGCAGCAACAAGTCGATTCGGAACACCACACGAACTGATGTCACTCATTGATGGATTTCATCAAGCTGGTGTTGGTGTCATTATTGACTGGGTTCCAGCTCACTTTCCCAAAGATGATCATGGGCTTCGACAATTTGATGGAACAGCACTTTATGAGCACGAGGATCCTCGCAGGGGTGAGCATCCAGATTGGGGAACACTCATCTATAATTATGGTCGAAATGAAGTATCAAACTTTTTGATTTCAAGTGCACTGTTCTGGCTTGAAAAGTACCATGTCGATGGGCTTCGTGTTGATGCTGTTGCATCCATGCTGTACCTCAACTACAGCCGAAAAGAAGGTGAGTGGCTCCCAAATTGTTTTGGGGGCCAAGAAAACCTAGAAGCAATTGAATTTCTGAAGCAACTCAACATCCAAGTACACGAGCACTTTCCCGGCGTTCTCACGATTGCTGAAGAATCAACATCATGGGCTGGTGTCTCTCGGCCAACGTACACAGGAGGGCTTGGATTTAGCCTGAAATGGAACATGGGCTGGATGAACGACACTCTCCGATACATGCATCATGATCCAATTCATCGCAAGTATCACCATGATGAACTGACGTTTAGCCTGATCTACGCCTTTCATGAAAACTTTGTACTTCCTCTCTCGCATGACGAAGTTGTTCATGAGAAAAAGTCACTCCTCAATCAAATGCCAGGTGATACCTGGCAGAAGGTAGCAAACCTCCGACTTCTTTACGGATACATGTGGTGTCATCCTGGCAAAAAATTACTCTTCATGGGCAATGAATTTGGTCAACCTGATGAGTGGGACTTTGATAACAGCCTCCGTTGGTATGTCTGCCAATTTGATGGCCATCGAGGTCTCAAAAAGTTGATTATGGATCTCAATCACTTACTTCGAAAAGAGCCTTCCCTTCATCAATGCGACTTTGACGAGAGTGGATTTGAGTGGATTGACTGCTCGAGCTGGCAGAACAGTGTGCTGTCATTCATACGACGCGGACGCAAGCCAGATGATTTCCTTGTTATATGCTGTAACTTTACACCAGTACCACGACATGACTTTCGTCTCGGCCTGCCAACGAAAGGAGCATATAGTGAAATTCTTAACTCTGATTCAGAGTATTATGGCGGAAGCAATGTCGGGAATCTCGGTCCACTCCAATCCGAATGCATTCCTCATGATGGGCATCCATACTCGCTCACACTCACACTACCACCATTAGCAGTGATCATTCTGAAACCAACACCTGATGCCTCAGAAGGAACAAACGATACAGAATAATGCTCTCCTATCGATTACGCTGCCGAGGCTGTCGCTTCCACTCAAGACCATACTTTGACTCAAGTCCATCAAGCCATTCATTGATAGCCTCTGAAAACTCTCGCTGCGCGACCATTGCTATTCTTCGCTGATCACCCTTCTGATCAAGAAACTGTTTTTGGAGTTCTTCAAGAGGCGGTGCTAATGATTCCATCTGCACGGCATAACAGATGGTTTTTGGATCATTGAATGCTATGCCTGCCTGCCCAGGCTGAAGCATAAAAATGGCTTCCATAAAATCATCGCCTGGCATAATAAGCCCATCTGGATCAGAAAGGCTTGGAGGAGTTCCCTGAGGCACAGTCCCCTGCGTGAGCCAAGAAAATGGGCCAACCTTTGACGCTTCAAAGAGTTCCTGTCCTGCAACAACGTCTGCTAACGATATTCTTGCTCCTTCTTCAGACGTCGCACATTCGGCAGCAATACTCTTTGCTTTTTCTTCCGCGAGAGAACGTCCCTCAATAATCTTCCATGCCTGTATGACATCTGAGCGGGCAGACTCAAAAGTAGGTGTAAACTCAGGCTGATCCTCAATTTTCCATGACAAGTAGCGGTTTTGCGAAACATCCCTGGATGTGACTGGTCGGAGCGATGGAACCCCATCGCCATATATCTGCTCTACCCAATTCTGCTGACGAAGACCAAAACGGCTTGTCCGATCAGGCACAAGCTCAAAGCTTTGACCAACACCTCCAGCAGCTATCGCCTCATCGGCTGAAACCAACTCGGAACCACCAGCCTCCAAGCTTTGCTGGGCTGCAATCTTCTCAAAGTCCGGCGGCTGAGGTGCCTCACCTTTTTCTTGACGTGCTTGCCAGAGAGCAAGATCTTCCGCGTAGGCTGTCATATCTCCTGCAATTGCTGTGAAGATAGCATCAATTTCTTGATCAGCTCGTTCTGAAGCCAGGCGATCACGGATTTCCTCGGTCACATTCTCAAGTGGCTCAAACTTCGGCTCGTCTTCCTTCTTATCCTGAGGCTTGCTCTCCCCAGATTTCTCGTCTGCCTCCGACGATGACTTCTGTGTTTTTTCACCCTCCGATTTCGCTAACGGTTCATCCGATGATGTCCCGGTTTGTGGGGCTGCAGATGGTTTTGATTTCGTGGAATCACGAGAATCATCTTTTGAACCTTTGCTACCCTCTTCACCGTCAGATGCCTTCGCATCAGCTGCTGTGTCAGTCGTTGATAAAATTGCTTTTGCACTCTTCTCCGAGCCCGACTCAGAAGAAACCTCAAGATTATCTTCCTGCCGTAACGCAACGGTTCGATACACCCCAGCAGGCCGTACACTTCCCTGTGTTTCATTCAAATCGGACGTATCTCCAGACGTTTTTGGTGGCTTCTTCTGCTTGTCCTTCGAATCACCCTTTGATTTGGGTGCCTGCTTCTTTTTCCCGGCCGCATCTTGACTTGAATCTGGCGGCACATCGTTTTTTTCCACGTTCTTTTTTATGTTTTGATTGTTTTTTTGTTCATCTTTTTTCGATGCCTTTGGCTTGGTTGCACTCTTTTCTATTTTCTTTTTGTTATTGTCTTTTTTTTGTTCATTGCTCTCTGTGTCCTCTGCTGGAGGCTTTGGACGTTCACGAAACATTGTCACCTTGTTCTCTTCGTAATAATCAGCGATTTCTTTATCGGTAATTGTTTTCTTGGCTTTCTCAAGGAAAGTCTCTCGCTTCGCCATGAGATACTGATACTTCACTCGGTGAGGTTCTCGGAATCCAGGCTCAGTACTTCTCGGCTGAGGCAATGCATCCTTATACCGATTGAAGAAGTTTCTTAACTCGCTTACTGAAGGCTCTCGCACTTCATCAGCGACACTCTCCACCACAATAGGGACGACCTCAATCGTCGCCTGCTGCTGTAGTCGACGGAAATAATCCCATCGCCAGTCTGGAGGGTCACCAGAAAATCCTGTCTGAAAAAGTACAAAGAGATTACGAGCAGCCAGCTCCATTCGTATTGCGTCAAAGAGATCTCTTTGCGAGACGCCCATTGGTCCCAAACGCAAGCCAGCAATGATGTCTCCGAATTGTTCTGGGCGAACTAAATTATTTGTCCACTGACTTAGGAAATTGTTGATGGCTGAGTCACTGACAACGAGCCCAAGGCTTGCAGCTTCACGAGCAAGCATCATCGACTGCACAACCTGCTCTTCTGAATCGTTGAAAAGAGGAAGCTGGGCAGCATCACGGCCTGCGGCCATTGCACTTTCAACAAGAAATCGATTCACAACCCGTCGTAAGGCTACGGCCCGATCAAGTTCCGCTTCTCGGAGCACTCCGTCCGACCAGGTAACGGCAACGGGATCGCCACCATCCCCTCCACTAAAGCCCATTTGGAGGATTGGGGGAAGTACGAAAAATGCGAGCATGGCAAGGATTGCCACAAAAACAAGCAAGGAACGCTGGTATTTCCGAAAAATGTCAAAGGATCCGGCCATGGAACCGCCAAATTTCTACTGCTCGAACGGTAGAACCGCCGAGACTTGACAAGTAAAGACAGGTCAGGGTAACGATTTCTGACTCACCGAGGTCGAAGATTGTAGCGCCATGCCGTTTTGCGCCAATCCCGACTTCACAGAACAAGATAACGAATATGGCAAAAAAAGCCTCAAAATCGCGAAAAAAGAAAGCAACACGCAAAAAATCATCAAGTCGTGCCCCCAAAGGGGACTACGAACTGGTGATTGTGGAAAGCCCCGCAAAGTCGAAAACCATCGGGAAATACCTAGGATCTGGATTCGTGGTGGAGGCCTCCGTGGGCCACATTCGAGATCTGCCAAGCAGGGCGCCAAAGGGATCGAAACAGCCTGTTCCGGGCGTCGATCTCGACGACAACTTTGCCCCAACCTACGAGGTTGACAAAGACAAGGCAAAGCGAGTGGCTGAACTGAGAAAACTTGCAAAAAACGCCAAAGACATCTGGTTCGCCACTGACCTTGACCGAGAAGGAGAAGCCATTGCCTGGCATCTCACACAGGTACTCGGAGTTGATCCTGCTGATGCCAAAAGGGTGACTTTTGACGCCATCACAAAATCTGAAGTGCAACGAGCGTTTCAAAATCCTCGTGCAATCAATATGCCTCGGGTTGAGGCTCAACAGGCTCGCCGTATTGTCGATCGGATTGTTGGGTATCAGGTCTCTCCAATTCTCTGGAAAAAAGTTGCTTCCGGTCTGAGTGCTGGACGCGTACAAAGTGTTGCAACCCGCATCGTTGTGGAACGTGAACAAGAAATCAGAGCATTCACTCCGAACGAATCGTGGGTCATCACGGCCGGCCTCACATTCGATGTAGGCCTTTCTACTGGTCTACATGAAGAGTGGAAAAGCTTTATGGCTCAACGCGATGATCGGGGAAGGCCTCCTCTTGTTCGTGAACGAATGGCCTGGCTTTCCGATCATAAATCTCTGCAATGTGACTTGGTAGAGATTGCAGGAAAGCCATTCAAAATTGAAGCGGCCAACACCTCGACCGATGACCTTGCTCCAGCAGTCGAATCAGCGGCCGCATCGACAGGCCTACGCGATATTGTCATCGAACGGACAGATGCTCCTGATGCAAAAGGGCGAGCCCAGAACATCATTCACATCTCTGGGCGACCAGACGCAAACGTACGGTATGCAGTGGAATCAATTGACGTCACTCGAACAAAATCAAGACCCTACCCACCGTTCATCACAAGCACCATGCAGCAAGCAGCAAGCAGCCGGTTGGGAATGTCAACCGACCGTACCATGCGAATTGCTCAGCAACTCTACGAGGGAATTGATATTCCTGGTGAGGGGCGTGTGGGCTTGATTACCTACATGCGAACTGACTCCACCAATCTCTCAAAAGAAGCAATCTCCATGGCTCGCGACTATTTGGAGAAAAAACATGGCAAGGACTACGTACCGGACAAGCCCAGAATCTTTTCAAGTTCGAACAGCAGCGCCCAGGAGGCCCATGAGGCGATTCGCCCCACAGACGCTGGTAGAGATCCAGAATCGCTGTCTGGGGCCCTTACAGACGAACAGATGCGGCTCTACCGATTGATTTGGCAATGTTTCGTTGCCTGCCAGGCAACAGATGCACAATGGGACTCGACATCTGTTCGGCTCAGACGAAGCGATGAGGATACCGGTGCTGTCTTCAAAGCGCATGGGCGTGTCCTACGATTTGATGGCTTTTACGCCATCAGCGGAATACCTCGTGATGATGGAGACCAAGTGCTTCCAGACTTCCAGAAAGGTACCGAACTTGCCCCGTTTACAATCGAGCCGCGGCAGAAATTTCAATCACCACCACCTCGATATTCAGAAGCGTCACTTGTAAAAAAACTTGAAGAAGAGGGAATAGGACGCCCCTCCACCTACGCAAGTATCATCAATGTGATTGAGAACCGAGGCTATGTCGAACAGCAGGACCGCCGTTTCTATGCAACAGCACTTGGTGAAGCCGTTACGGGCTTTCTCAAAGACGGATTTGAACGTCAATTTATTGAGATAGGATATACCCGAGAAATTGAACAAGAACTCGATCAGATAGCTGAGGGCTCAAAGCCATGGACCGCTATGCTGCATGAGTTTCACAGTGCACTTAGCCCAAAACTTGAATTCGCACTTGAACAGGATCACGTCAAAGGCAAAGGAGAACCTTCAAAGTATGCCTGCCCGGAATGCCAGCGTCGATTGGAATATCGGCTTGGTAAAAGCGGTCGTTTCCTTTCGTGCAGTGGATATAATGAAAAGATTATTGAAGAGCCTGCCCCACCAAAAAAAACAACAAAAGGCAAAAAACGCAAGCCTGCTAAACCCAAAGAAGTTCCCGCCTGCACATTTGCCATTCCCGTGGATCGTGATGGAAAGCCTCGCCAGCCAGAACAGATTGATCTGCTCTCACCTGATGGTGTTGCCATGGTCAAACGAACAGGACGATATGGTGACTTTCTGGTCGAAGATAAGCCAAGACCTGTAAAGCCTAGAGGAAAGAAGGCGAAGGAAGCCCCCGCAGAACCTCCTCCGTTTATTCTGAATCTTGACAAAAAAGGCTGTATCAAATTCCCATCACCACCACCGGTGGTCACCGACATAGTCTGTTCAAAGTGTGGTGACTTCATGAACCTTCGTGATGGAAAACGAGGTCCTTGGCTTGGCTGTCGAGCGTTTCCGAAATGTCGTGGACGTGAAGCATTCGGAAAATTGTCGGATGAACGAAAAGAAGAACTCAAACGTGAACTTGCTGATCATCTGTCAAAACAGACAACACTCCATCTTACACGGCGAGACGGGACGACAGAGGTGAACGAAGGCACTCCGCTCACTGACCTGCAAATCGAAGGCGGAGTTGCCGAACTGCCACTCTATCAAGAATCACACGACTAGCTTTTTTCTGACTCCACCTACCGAGTCATTCTCAGCAGTACAATCGTGTGGATGAAACTTAGAGTTTCCATGGCATATCCACTGAAAATGTCGTTGGAACTTCATCGAGTGCCGTTGCAAATGCTGTAGCATGGGAACGACAATGTGAAATACTCACCAGTACTGCATGAATGCCCATGCGTTCAGCAATCTCTCGAGTCCCTCCCTGAAGCGACACGGTTGGTCGACCTCCGGCCCCATTGAGCACTT
>JBDOMS010000238.1:0-1913 GCA_039831735.1 Pirellulales bacterium | reverse complement strand
CCTGTTCCAATCGAGTTTTGCAAAGTATCACGAACTTTACTCCAAACCAAACCGTGACGGTCTGGACCGCTCAAGATATTTCATATTCGAAATGTCTCTGTTGCCAATTCGAAGAGGGTTGGCTTCTCGCCATTTGAATCCCACGGTCGCGAAACAAGGCAACCGTGGGGTTTTTCATGCGCTGGCGGCACGTAAGAAAAAGAGGAGTGACCCGTACGATTCGAACCGGGTTGCTCAACGGACTGGCAGACCTCAGCTCTCCATGGTCATGCCATTACTTCTGATAGATTGGTAGAAAGTGGTACTTCACTGACAGGCTCAACACTGCCATGGTGGTGGCGTACACTGCGCCATGGTCTTTCTCCGATGAGTTTTCCGCACGCCACGCACCGTCGTTACCTTGTTTTTCAAGTAACATCTTTTGCACGACCCGCTGGGCAGTCTGGTCATGTTCGCCACCTCGTTGGTACATGCCCTGGGAATAGTAATAGGTTCCATAGGAACAAAACCGTTCCTTCCACTCTGGTGGATGCTCAAGCAACCAGTCTGCTGCACCGTGGACCAATGGCGATTCGTACTCGCCGCAGACCTGCATGGCAAGAAGACCGGCAGCTGTCATCGGAAAAGTTGCATGCTTGCCATGTGGTTCATAGGAAAACCCACCTGCCTTCTCCTTCGGAAGTCCATTGCGATCAAGTGGTACCGAATACGACCGTTTGAGATATTCTATTGCGTCAACAATCGCACTTGCCGGTACGTCCAGCCCATCATTCTTGGCGGAACGAAGTGCCAACAGTTGCCAGATGGTGACAGACAGATCGGAATCTGTCGCATTGGGCAGGTAACGCCAGCCACCCCGATCCTCTACTGATTTTTTCATCTTCTGTGCACTCAAGATGACATCAATCGCCTTCTGTGCACGTGCGTGTATTTGAGCGTCTTGTTCGTCATCGCTCCCCATCCCCAACATCTCTGTCAGCATCAGTGTGATGATCCCATGCCCATACATTCGAGATCCATCTCGACTTCCAAAATACCCTTGCTCGTCAACTCGATCATCCCGCAAAATAAATGCGATCGCCTTCCGCATGCATTGCCCTTCAGGGCTTTCTTCAATCGGTTGAACACCAACACTGGCCATGGCCATCAATGCAAGTGCGGTCATCGTTGTATCGTGACCTTTGTCGAGTATCGCGCCATCATCGCGTTGCTTCCTCAACAGATACGCAACGGCTCGATCGACAGCCTCATCAACTTCATCTTTCTGCAAAAAGGCTGATGATTTTGGTGATTCCGCAGGTTCTTGTGAGAAGAGCATGTTGGCATGCAACATGGCAACACCCACCATGAGCCGAACACCAAACACAGACCACTCCATCATGATTATTTCCGCGCACGTTCTGCTAAAACCTTAAAATAGGCTTCAACGTTTTTTCGATACTCTTCTGCAATCGCCTGCGAACTTCCGACCGTCGCGTCTTTGGCCGAGCTCTCACGAAGCTTTCCCCAATCCTTGTCTTCCTGACGAGGAACGAACATGACGTTGAAGTCTTGTGCAGCACCTGTCCCAGCAGGAACGCCATTGCTATTGACTCCTGTGTCACTCAAGGATTCGACTGCTGCTTGCTGACTTTCTGCTCGCATGGCTGCCATCGTTGCCTGCTGGGCCTGGGCTGCCTGGGCGAGTGAATCAAGAGAACGGGATTGATCCTGCGTGGGCTTCGACATCTGACGATCGAGTTCATCGAGTGTCTGTGCAAGTTGACGACCACGATTTACGTCCTCTGACGACAATGGCTGATCACCTGGCTGACCATTTGTTGCTGGTTGATCTGATACCCCCGAAGACTCACCCAATGCCGTTGAAGCATCAGCCATACCATTCTCGCTAGACAGTTGTCCATCTTCTGCTG
>JBDOMS010000156.1:0-1917 GCA_039831735.1 Pirellulales bacterium | reverse complement strand
GAGTCAGCATTTGCATTATTTCCCTGATTACACGATGGTGAGTTTGGTGGAAGGATGGTCTGGAAGCCATTACGACCGACCTGTCCGTCCGTCCATTGAGCACCCCACCGTCGCTTGATAGAAGTCCCGGAAGGATACCGACCGTTTCCCCCTGCGACAGCAGCTAAACAAGCGCTGGGATTATTTCGCAATCCACCGATATTCATGACTTCAGCCTGCCCATAGAGCTCACCGCCACCTGCAGTACTGATTGCACCATTCGTTCCGCACATTCGTTCACTAATTAGGAGTGTTTTTGATGTACCATCCTGAATTTCCTGAATCGTTGCACCGAAAACTTTCTGTGGACGTTCCTGAGGAGGTGCAGCATTTCCTGTGTATTGAGCTCCAATAAAGACACCTCGCCCAGCTCCATCAAGATTGTTGAGGCCATTGGCATGATCACCAACGCATGTTGCATACGAGTTTTGTTGTGCACGATTCTGTCCGGGATCACTTGGGCACTTCAAAGACTTTGGAGCCGTATTCCAGACAGACCAACTCGACCAGGCGTATGGACCACCAGGACGATTTTTGGAATCACCCGCCGTGATCTGATCATACATCGCATTTTCTTCAATGTAGGCAAGGATGGTAATCCAAGCACTTCGGCGACCAGCATTGTTTTGGTCAGCTCGCTTAGTCCCTTTACCATAGCAGCATGTTCCACCTTTTTGTGGAGGGAAAAATCCCATGGCACTCTCATGATTGAGACAGCCTAGGGCTAACTGCTTGACATTACTGACACAGTTTGCCCGTCTCGCCGCTTCACGAGCAGCTTGCACAGCAGGTAAAAGAAGACCAATAAGAACGCCGATGATGGCGATCACAACAAGCAACTCCACAAGGGTGAAGCCTTTTTTTACAAAAACGCTTTTGGAATGCATGACACGTCTCCAGCAAACATAGAAATAAGAAAAAATAAAGGGCAGAAGATTACAAGAGTTCCCTTATGCTGAATTTATACTACGAAATCACGAAGTCAATTTCTAGGTTGAAATTGACGTTAAATGCTATGGACTACTTCATATGTTGTAGATTTTTTACATCTTCCAATCCGTATGGCGGTTTTTGGTGTGCCGAAGCCCCTGATGTTTCTTTGAGTTATGGCCCTGCGTGAGTCGCAGTAAACGAATATGCCCGACTTCTCACTTGCCTCGTGGTGCCTTCTTATTGTGGGTGGTTTTGCTGTTGGGGTTTCAAAAAGTGGTCTCGCTGGAGTCAGTCTCGTTCAAGTGCTTGTTTTTGCCATTGTGTTTGGTGCAAGACAATCAACCGGTGTGCTTCTGCCGCTCCTCATCGTTGGAGATATCTGTGCAGTCTGGCTTGTTGGACGGGATGTACGTTGGCGTTACGTTCTGAAACTTTTGCCGCCAACGTTGGTTGGTGTGCTTATGGGGTGGTATCTGCTTGATGTTCTTGATGAAGCAGCTTTTCGGCCATTCATAGGCTGGCTTGTCATTCTGCTTTGTCTTGGGCAACTGTTGAGAATGTGGCGAGGTGATCTCTTTGCGCACGTACCCCACACACAACTATTTGCGTGGTGCACGGGCATCCTCTCTGGCGTTGCAACGATGGTGGCCAATGCCGCTGGGCCAATTGTGGCTGTGTATCTTCTTGCCGTTTCACTCCCAAAAGATCGACTTGTGGCAACAGCAGCATGGTTTTTTCTTATTTTGAACATTCTCAAGATTCCGTTCAGTGCAAGCCTTGGACTTATTGATTCATCAAGCTTGCGTGTTGATCTTGTTCTCGTGCCCTGTGTTGTTGCAGGGCTTCTGGCAGGACGTGCGATTGTGCGAGTCATTCCTCAACGTGTCTTCGATACACTCCTTCTAGCCTTCACGGCATGTGCGGCGATACGACTGATTCTTCCTT
>JBDOMS010000371.1:0-1924 GCA_039831735.1 Pirellulales bacterium | reverse complement strand
AGTGTCATCGCTTACTCCTACGACTTCGGCACCTGCGTCAACAAACTGCTGATAGGCATCGCGGAAACTACATGCTTCTTGTGTACAGAGTGGTGTATTATCTTTTGGGTAGAAAAAAACCACGAGTATTTTTTTTCCGAGATAATCCGATGCACGAAACGTCGTTCCGTCTCCAAGAGGAGCCTCGAACAACGGGATAGAGTCACCTACGGAAAGTTTTGGCAAAGTGCCACCTCCAAGGGGTCGCAACCACAAGACGACACTGATCAAAGGAATCAAACCAAGTGCGGAAAGCAGAACGTGTTTTGATGTGAATGCCCAAGAGTTTCTTCGTTTAATCATAACTCACCACAATGCTTTATCATAGGCGGCGTGTGGCCTCTTGGCTGCCCAGAATTGTTTTTGCTGTATTCCTCCAGCGCGACGGTTGCTACAAGTCTTTCAAGAATATGTTTTTCTTTTCTTAAGAGGGCTTCCTGCAACCGATGCGACGGCTCGTAGCACCAAAACTGGTAGGATTGGTTGCGCTGGCGCTTGCTTTCAAGGGTATGGCGTTTGGGCGAAATCCAGAGCGTATTGCCTTGCTTCCGCCGATCGAATTTAACCTTGAAGAGGATGCCTTTTCGAATGAACCGTTATCAGATGTCGATCCATCGATGGCCGATAGAAAAAAACGGCGTGGAGGTCCATATGGGTCTTCAGCACCGGTTTCGCTTGGAAGCTTTTGGTCACCAGCTGTATCGGTCTCTGGTCAGGCTGACACCCTTGCTCTGAATGCTGAGTTTGCTCGCATTGCTATTCCACTTGTCACGCCAGAAGAAGGTCGTCCACTCTGGTTTGGTATCGGTCGTTTTAGCAGATTGGAGATTACGTCTGATGCGGTCCTTCCGGACAGCGGCCAGAGATTTCCAGATCAGCTTTGGCTCATTGAGACTGGTGTGACACATATTCGTCCACGGGACGACGGAAGTTCGATAGGCGGCACATTCCTTTTTGGCTCAGCGAGTGATCAGCCGTATGCAGCCGGAAGAGATCTCACCTTAATGTCAATTCTTTTTATGAATCGTCCAGCCCGCAGGCCGGATGATGAGTGGAGTTTCAGTTTATTTTACTCGCCCACGTCGCAACTGCCTTATCCTCTGCCTGGACTCTCCTATATCTGGAGGCCAGTTGATGTGTTTGAGGCAAAACTGGGTGTGCCAGCGGGCCTCGAATGGCGTCCCACAGATGCATGGACGTTGAGCATGAATTATTTTCCACTTGTCAACGTGAACGCAACACTGCGACGAAAGATTACGAATACGCTTTCATTTGTATCATTTTATAGGACAGATACGGAAATTTACTTTCTTGCTGATAGAGTCAATCGACAAGAACGTTTTTATGTCTTTGATCAACGGGCAGCATGTGGATTCGAGCAGGTATTCGGAAAAGGATTGTCATTTGAAATCATGGCATCATATCTCTTTGATCGTGAAATATTTCAGGGCACAAGTTTCTCGTCAGGGAGAACAGACGTTGTGAAAATTGAGAGTGGTCTCGGAGTCGGAATGCAATTACTCTGGCGGAGATAAAATGCCGTTGCGCGATGTGTCATGCGAATAGTGGGACAAAAAAATCCTTCGCCAGCATTGCTGACGAAGGGATTTTCGTACGCATTTTTGTAAGAAATGGTTAGGGCAAAATCACAGCATCAATCACATGAATGACACCGTTGCTTGCCTTGATGTCGGTCTTCACGATGTTTGAGATTCCGCTGGCGGTTCCGACTTTGACACCACTTCTGGTTGAAAATTTGACAGTCTCCCCACCAGCAGTCTTTGCCTCACTCAACGAAACGACATCAGAGGCAAACACCTCTCCGGGTACAACATGCAGGAGAAGGACAGCCATAAGTTTCTCTTTATTTTCTGGCTTCAACAGC
>JBDOMS010000390.1:0-8103 GCA_039831735.1 Pirellulales bacterium | reverse complement strand
TGCATACACGAGATGGCAACACGCAATCGGCTGTCGTTTTAAAGTCTAGGTCCTCAGTGATTGCCGTCATTGGCTCACTTGTCGTGATAATCCTTCTGCTCCTTGGTAGCATCTCCTCATTCGGGCCGCGAGAACCGAAGGTTCTCCAATCGGGAAACTCACCACACCTGGCTATGATCACGCAGGCAGTGGGTGCATATGACAGCGACGGTGGTTCGATTCGTTCTGGCGAGAACGTCGAGTCAGGCAAGCTCAGTGTTGATCGTGGTGTGGTTCGGCTTGACTTTGTCAATGGAGCTAGACTTGCTGTCGAGGGGCCAGCAGAGATTGAAGTGGTTGATGCGATGCGAGTGGTGTTACTGAGTGGCATCATCACAGCGACAATTCCAGATTCCGCTATTGGCTTTGTTGTAGACACAGACACGGCACATGTGGTCGATCTCGGGACAGCCTTCGGAGTCTCCATTGGAGGTGATGGAATCACGAATGTGTGCGTCTTTGAGGGTGAAGTCAAAGTCAGTTCACCAGAGTATCGGCAACGTGAAGAGCGGGCGCATTTATTAAGAGTAAAAGAAGGTGAGGCAATTCGAGTCGGAGGAAAGTTGAACACGATTGACCCTATCGTCTATGACACGTCCGTGTTCAAAAATGCATGGCCGGTCAATTCTGGTGTGCTGCAAACTACAGGTTCAATGTGTTTTGTCGCACCCGGACCAGATTTTCATCCAGGAAGCTACGAGGACAATGAGCACATTGTGGTGTTTCCGGAGCGACGTGGATTTGTTTCCAATGAAACGATTCGGGTTGATATGGTGGACCCCGGGCAATACGCGAAGGTCCGGTATGAGGAAAAACCAATTCTGCTGACGAAGCAGAGATTGACGAGCTATCTGCTGCAGTTGAATGCCCACCCGGAAGGAAAGAACCCGAATCGAAGAAGGAGTGTTCGTGGGCAGATCACATTTACGAAACCGATCGTTGGGGTGATTATGGCCAATCGCTTGCTGAAGGAATCGGAGATTGTTTTTGGACTTCCTGGTGTTGAATACCCGGGGCCTCGAATGATCGAACCCCGTCCAGTGGGAGATCGGCGTCCGGGATTCGATTCCGTCATTCTGGCTGCCGATCGCCGCACGCTGATCATCGAATTGCAGGAAAATCCTTCAGACCTTGATCAATTCCGAGTGTTGGTGGAGGCAGAATAGAGAACCATATATTAGTGGAAGCCATTCATGAAAATACAACATCTTGCTTCAGATCATTCATGCTACGTGTCAGGACCTGGTTTCCATCATGTCTCTTACGCCATGAAACTTCCTTTCCTTTTCCTCTCCTTTTTACTTGTGCTCGTATGCCTCTTTCCGCAATCACTTCAGGCCAATGAGAGTTCGAGGCCAAATATCATCGTCATTCTGGCCGATGATCTGGGGTACTCAGATCTTGGCTGTTACGGCAGCGAGATCGAAACGCCCCGCCTTGACGAGTTGGCGGGAGACGGTGTCCGTGTTACCCAGATGTATAACGCAGCACGGTGCTGTCCTTCGCGAGCTTGTTTATTAACAGGACTCTATCAACATCAGGCTGGCATTGGCTTCATGGTCTACGGTGATTGGGGCACTGGGTATGAGGGCTCGCTTAATCAGAACGGAGTCACATTGGGCGAAGCATTAAAGGAAGCTGGCTACACGACTTTCACGAGTGGTAAATGGCATGCAGCTGCGCATCGTAATCCCCCTGACCACTCGTTGCCTGAGAATCGTGGATTTGATCGGTCGACGGTGGTGCGGACTCATATCGACAGTTATTGGAAAGTGTTGAAGGGCTGTGACATCTACCGTGATGGAAAGTTGTTGATTGCTGGCGACAACGAGAATACTTCACTGAAAAACCCTTGCAGGCCTGACAGAGACTTCTACACCACGGAATACTTTACTGACGTCGCCCTGGAGTACATCGACGACGCGCTGAAGGACGGCGATAAACCGTTTTTCCTTTACCTGGCCTACAACGCACCGCACTTCCCGCTCGAAGCTCCGGATGAAACGATTGCCAAATACGAGGCGAAGCTCAATGATCCGGACTGGCTTGCTGAATTTGGGAACGGTTGGGACGAGATGCGGCAGAAGAAGCTTGCGCGTCAGAAAGCGGCGGGAGTCGTTCCGAAAGGACAACGACTGCCGGAAGTGCGCTATTTCAACAATGTTCGTGTCATGCCGGGTATGCAGACCGGCACGAACCGCAACCCGCTGCCGAAGTGGAAAGATCTACCCGAGGACGTGAAGACGGAAGCCCGTTTTCGCCGCGCAATCTACAATGCTCAGATTGACAACATGGACGAGAACATTGGACGTGTTGTTGACAAGTTGAAGGCCGAAGGTGTCTACGATAACACATTGATACTGTTCGTCTCAGACAACGGTTGCTCTGGTGAAATGGGGGTCTTCGGCACACACTTCGAGGGCGGAAAATACGACTACGCCGACGGTGAATTTCGCAATGGCGAGTTCACTCGAAGAGGAGCCAGAGAGGAAGGTGGATGGTCGCATAAGGACAGGCTCGGGGGTGTCGGTTATTCGAAATCAAATTACGCGCAATGGAAGAAGTTCAGCGGCTGGGCCACCTCGCAAGGGCAGGGGTGGGCCTCCTATTCCAACTCGCCCTTTCGTAAATTCAAGAAGTTCACGCACGAAGGTGGCATTGCGTCTCCGTTGATTGTGCACTGGCCGAAAGGATTTCGTACAAAGGGCAAGGTTGCCAGTCAGCCATATTTTCACTTTATTGACATCATGCCCACACTGCTGGATGCCGCTGGCACTGAGTATCCGGCAAACTATTGTGGCACGCGTCGACTCCCTCTCGAAGGAGTCAGCATACTTCCGTACCTCCGAGAGCCCGATCGGGAAATGGAAGATCGCCCAATCTTCTGGCAGCATGAAACGCACGCCGCTGTTCGTCGCGGACAGTGGAAGCTGGTCACAGATCATGATCGCAGCGACCCTATTGTTTGGGAGCTCTATGATCTCACTCATGATCGGAGTGAGACGAAGAACGTTGCTGAGGATCACCCAGAGGTTGTCGCTGACCTGTCCGCTGAATGGAATCGCTTTGCCGACAGAGCGAATGTGAAACCATTTCCCGAAACACGGAACGGGCCCCGGGTCACTTCATCGGTTCGGGGCGCCAACGTCGCTGCCTTATTCGACGGGATTGAGCCCACCTCATCTTCTGACGACCGCATTCCTCGTCTCAGTTTTCATCCAAAACGCGGAAGCACAGAATGGGTTCAATTTGAGTTCTCAAAACCTGGATCATTCGAGAATGCGGTCGTCTACTGGTTTGATGAGGCTCAGGCCGCGGCCTCTTTCCGTAACGAACGTCAGGAGTTACTCCCCAGGTCCTGGAAGGTACTTGCCTGGACCAACGGCGGATGGAAGGCTGTCACCCTCAAAGAGGAAAGCCCCAGTGTCGAACGGGATCAGTTCAATCAGGCGACTTTCACCCGACCGGTCACGACATCAAAGATTCGCATTGAGATCAATCTTCATGAAGAACTCTCTGGTGCGATGCTTGCCTGTCACTTCAATGCGGAAGATTCCTCCAAACCATCACAGCCCTTCAGTGATCCTGACAAAGAATTGAAGCGGATCAGGAAGAAAGCCCAACAGGCCCTGACCGCAGATGTGGAAGAGTTCAACGGTTACTCCCATCTCAATGGGAACCGCCCCGAGTTCGATGGCTGGTTGGAAAAGCACAACAACGAGCAGTTTCTTCAACAGAACATCCCAAAATTTCTTTGCTCCAACGAAGACTATACCGAGGTCTTCAACTATCGGTGGTGGATGATCAGCAAGCATCTTAAGGAATGGGAAGAAGATGGTGATCAGTTCTATGTGTTCACCGAGTTTCCAGGTTTTCCCGGCTGGGCTTCCAATAGCGGGGCCATTCCGGCGCCGGCTGGCCATCAGTTTTATGATCTCCGCTGGATGCGTGATCCTAAGTATCTCAAATCATACGTAGAGTATTGGCTGGCGGGTCCCCCCTCCCGCAACATGCAGCACCAAAATAACACTTGGCTGGCCACATTGCCGCGGCCCCAGAGCCATCACTACACCAGTTGGATGGTCGATGGTTCAGAGGCGATGCTGAAAGTCCATCCGGACTCCGAATGGAGAAATCGACTGCTTCCAGCAATGGAAGAACATCAGCGAGTCTGGGGCATGATCTTCGGGGTGAATGCTCCAGGTATGAAAACAGACGGACTCTATAAATGTCTCGACATGTACGATGCCAATGAGTTCACGATTTCCACTACACTGGGTCTGATCGCTGCCCAGGGTGCGTACACCAATTACAACACCGAACTCAATCGTGAGGAGCCATACGCCGGACAGGAGCGCTGGCGAAGATACTTTACCGACGGCAAGGGCTGGACAAGGGCCTTCGAGGAGGGACTGAAGAGTGATCCCCTGGTGTATCCGCAAGCGTATGACCTGAAGAACTACACGACGGTCCCTCAGCCGTTCGGAGGCAATCACGCTTGGTTTATGGATAAAGACGGAAGCAGGAAAAGTAAGGCCGCCAAAAGCTATCCGAACTGCTTTACCGTGCGCCCTTCGTTGAACTGCTACATGTATGGCAACTACCGTGCACTTGGAAATCTCTATGCCCTCAAGGCCGCGGAAAGTGTCCATCCGGCCGATCGTAAGAAGGCTGCGCGCTACGCGCAGGAGGCCAATCAGCTTCGGCAGAAAATCATCGATGCCCTCTGGCACACGCCAACAAAAATGGATGAGTATCAGTTTTATGAGAAGAGAGGAGCCATTGGAGATCCGTTCTTCTACACGCGACTCTCTGGAGATAACCGGTACACAGGTGGTGTGGGAGACAAACTGAGCATTATTCGTGAATCTGTGGGATACACGCCATGGTACTTCAACATGCTACCGTCGGACGACGCCCGGTATGACGTCGCATGGAAGCAGTTTGATGACGAAATGGGGTTCAAACTGCCCTTCGGAATGTCAACTGCCGAGTACCGTCATGATTATTTCAATGAAATGTCTTACGGTTGGAATGGTCGCGGATGGCCCTTTCAGAACTCGGTGGTCTATAAGGCTTATGCCAATTACCTACGTAAGTGCAAGACCACGCGATCGGAGATCAGCGACGCTGACCGGCAACTCCTCTATCATCACATGAATCAGTATGTCGAACTGCACGGCCGGCGACGATCGATCGGCGAGTGGTATCTTCCTCGTACAGGCGGCTACCGAATGCCCGGCGGCGGCGATGTTGTCCAAAGCCTTCCCGCAATGGGCAAGGGCTTTGGAGATGTACAGGACTACTTCCATTCCACCTTCCCAGACATGCTAATTGAGGATCTCATTGGGTTTCAGGCGAGCCATGAGAAACGTTTTACGGTCCATCCTTTGATTCCAAAAGATGCCTGGGAGTTTTTCTATCTTGGAGATCTGCGCTACCACAATCACGAAGTTGAAATCCTGTGGCAAAAGGACTGGGACAGCAACCAGCCTGGAGACCAGAGCAAACTCTACGTCTGGGTGGACGACAAGCGCGTTGCGCAAAGCGATGACCTCACAACACCCCTGGACGTGAGTCTGCCGTGACGAAGGTTAAGACCTGCCGGGCACAACGTGTTACCTCTCCGGCGAGAGTGGTATTATGATTACGGATGAGAATTACAAATGAAACATTGACGAACTGAGAACCATGTGTTGCATTCTCAAGAAAACATTGCAATCAATTTTCCTGATGGCAGGTTGCGTGATCGTTATTTATGCGATCAGTTCTTCAGCCGTTGCTGTACAGAGGCTCGATGATCACGTCGTCACCGAAAAAGCTAAGAAGATTGATGCGTTCGTCTTTGCCCACCTGCGGCAGAAGAAACTGAAGCCGAATCCGACCATTCCTGATGAACAATTTCTTCGAAGAACGTATCTGGCCATTATTGGCCGTATTCCAACCATTACAGAATCGGCTGCGTTTCTATCTTCCGGCAGTGCTGATAAGCACTCAGTCCTCATCCAGCACCTGTTGGCAAATGATACTGCCTATACCGCGCACCATTTCCAATTTTGGTCTGACCTCCTTCGTGTTCCCTCGGGGCAACACTGGTCATTGGTCTACCGCGAATGGATTCGTGAGGAAATTCATGCCAACACGCCGTACGATGAGTTTGCTCGGCGACTGGTCAGTGGACACGGACTTGTTTTCGAGAATCCTGCCGCAGCGTATTACATCCGGGACACCGGGATGCCGCTGGATAACATGTCGAATACGGTACGGGTCTTCCTCGGTACACGACTGGAATGCGCGCAGTGCCACGACCACCCGTTTGACAAGTGGACGCAGATGGACTTTTTCAAAATGGCCGCCTTTACCTACGACTTTGACCACCGTGGTGGTGGTGTAAATCGTAGCAAAATGTTTGGCGCACTTACGCAGGAAGAGAGGGCGGCTTATACCGCTGCGATTCCGATCGAAGGATTTCCTTACTTTCGTTCGGAGGAGCAGGTCAATGCCTATCTTGAAAAACCCTTGGCTGAAAAATTTCTTGTAGAACACGAGTTGAGTGAAACACGGTTCCGGAAGTACGTCGCGACCGGAATGCATGCCGAACAGCAGTTAGCGGAATTCAATGAACCGGTTCGACGGAACATCTCCCAGCTCGGAAATCACATTACGTACACGCAGGTTCGTCATCTCGATCGTCCGCTCCAGCTTCCTCACGACTACCAATATGATGACGCGAGGCCTCACGATGTTGTGCTCCCAGGAACGATGTTCGGTGCAGAGGTTCCACCTCATGCTGATCAAACAACTCGGAAGAATGCCTATGCACGATGGCTGACTTCACCGGACAATCCGCGATTCACCAAAGTCATCGTCAATCGAATCTGGAAACGCACATTCGGGCATGGCATTTTTGAGCCGGTGGATGACTTGACGGATGAAACCATTATTGAGCAGCCTGAGTTGCTTGCCTATCTCGAAGGGCTGATGCGCGATGTGGGGTACGACATTCGCGCATTCCAGAGTGTGCTCTTTCACACGGCGTTATTCCGTCGGGAAATGTACGGCCAAGATCATCCGATGGGTATGTCGTTTGATTTTGCTGGCCCGTTGATGAAACGAATGAGTGCTGAACAACTGTGGGATTCCATCGCGACCCTTGTGATTCCAGATATCGATACGCATGCGCCAAATCGTGAAAAGCTCCTCCGACGGATTGCTGAAACAAAGGCAAAACAACACAGTCTGGAACTCAGGCCAATGGAAGAAGTGTTGAAGCGAATGAAGGTTGCTGGTTCGCGGCATCGGGCGTTCCAAAAGGAACAGGAAACGTACCAGGCACTGATTGTTGCGGCGTATGATGCTGGCGAAAAGGAGAGGGCTGAGGAACTCACGCAACAGGTGAAGGATAAGGTTCGTAAGATTGACGAGTTGAATCGTGAGTCTGTTTTTGTTGATGTGAACAATGACGAGGGTGGCTCATTGGAAATGACCATGACGATGACCAGTCATCCGCCTGAAGAGAACACGGCGCAGATACTCGATTTCATCAAGGACGCCAAAGTTCGCAAGCCCCCAGAAGGGCTCAGTGAAGGTGAACGCAAACGTTGGTTGGATCGAGAACATCGACAGTTAGCAGACTATCGTACTGTGGCTCGCGAGATGGCACGCGCTGTCGATCTCTCTTCACCGGCCCGACGCGGTCACTTTCTTCGTGATTTCGGACAGTCAGATCGGGATGTGATTGAGAATGCGTCATTGCATGCATCGGTGCCGCAGTCACTGTACTTACTCAACAGTCCACTGGCAGTGGCGATTCATAATCACAATTCAGTCCTTGGCTTACAAGTTGCCCAGGCACACACCCCAGAAGAGAAGATTGCTGTTATCTATCGTGCCATGTTGACGCGAGAACCAACAGAGCGTGAGATGAAACGCATCCTGGCAGACTACGCAGAACACGGTGATGAGACGCTTGAAGATCTTGTGTGGGCATTACTCAACTCCTGTCAATTCCTTTTTATTCAATAAATTCCCAATATGAGCAACTACCGTAACGATTTTGATCGT
>JBDOMS010000406.1:5161-33094 GCA_039831735.1 Pirellulales bacterium | reverse complement strand
TTGTAGAAAACCTGGGTAGGAGTTATCGCCGGCACTTGGGAGAGTTATAAACTCGCGTAACGTATCGCCAAGGAGCCAGTATAAAGTAGTGCGAGGTCCACTTGGGGTGGAGTGTCGTCCACCCACAACAAGCCTTTCTCCCCAGGTTGTTAGAAGTGGGCCGCCGATGTATCGATCCAACTCCTTTCTTGTCCATTTTTCATACGGTGGGGAAGATCTCAATAGTTGTGCAGATGCACTCCCAGATCGACTTACGGCCAGCACATTACCTGCTCTGTCAAACTGAAAGGCTGTTTCGTCACCTCCTGTAGGTTGAAAGACGGCACATTTTTTCCAGATCAGTCCGTCATCGCTTTCAAGCATCAATGATTCCACGTTCTTGCGGTCCCTTGGTACGGTTTCTTCAAAATTGTGTCTTCGTCGGCCGCAAAGATAGGCTTTCCCAGCATGTGTACTGGCTCGCCAGATGTAATGCCCGTAAGTTCCATCAAGCATAATAGGGCTTTCCCAGTTCATGCCATCACGTGTCCACGCTGCATATCCGAGGTGTTTGTTGAGATTGTATTGATCACGCGGGAGTGTTGTTGAACCACTAAACCATGTGCCTGTGAACACAAAAAGCTTCTTCTTGAATACAAGGAAATGTGGGTCACGCGTGTCTCGATTCAGCACACGAAATGCATGAATTTTTTTCCAGACCTGAAGATCATCACTCTGCAAGATGATAATAGATGATGTTGGGTGCACCATATGTCCGTCAGGACAACTACGAAAAGTAAGATAATAATGATTTTGGAAGTATGCTAAATCAGTAAAAGCATTATGCTCACCATTATAAAAAGCACGCCGTATGTTCTGGGCTTCGACATTGGGAGGAGAACTCTCTGCCCCTAACGCCTGGCGGGGCATCATTAGCAACACGATCAGGCAGGTGCCATGTAGTGCATTGGACACAAATTTCAATAAATATGATGGTTGATAAGATATCATGGTGTTCATCTTTCTCGCATTGCTGGTGGGCAAAAAACAATGACACAATCAATCAGGACTGTCATGAATGCATACAATAAGCGTTCATCTCGTTCCTTTGGCTATCCATCTAGTGATAGATGTTGTGACATTACACAATAATGAGATTAATGACTGATCCAGACAAAGATTTTCAGGAAATCCAGTATAGGGTTTCTGCCGTGACAGAGATTCTACCCCTGCGGCATCGCGTCTTGCGGCCCGGTGTAGCAATGGAGGTGGCAGAATTTCCAGGAGATATGGATGATTCAACCTTACATTTCGCTGCTCTGCAGGATGACAAGGTCCTGTCATGTCTTTCAGTCTACGCATCAAAATGGCAGGACGAGGACGCGTTTCAACTTCGTGGGATGGCAACAGATGCGTCGCATCAAAGATGTGGTATTGGTGGCAAACTCCTGCAATATGCGGTCTCTCATGTTCCTTCAGTGAAATATATTTGGTGTAATGCTCGTGTCGAGGCGATAGGCTTCTATCGAAAGTTTGGTTGGAATGTTAAGTCTGATGAGTTTGATATAGAGGGTGTTGGGCCACATGTTCGTATGTGCTGTTCCCTAAAAAAGGGACCGGTATAAAGGAGTGATGTGCGTACACAGTATGCATCGAAGGCTTCGACCCTCACCTGACCCCGAGTGCCTTTTTCCGTTGAGCGAGTTTTTCTGTTCCTCCCTCAACGACGTATCCTGCAGACTCAAAATAGATTCGTAGATCAGCCTCAGCCGTAAGTGCATCTTCACGACAGTAGAAGGTCTGGCGAAAGTCGTGGGGCAGAAGATCTAAGCGTGGACGTTTGAAGTATTTATGACATCGTGCACTGTGTAGTCGATGACCGCTAGGAGTATGATGTCCTTCTCGATGTTGGCGAATACGGTCTTTTATACTCAGGCTCGTTTGCCCTACATATAAGTATCCCGTTAGGGATGTATTTCGTGTGTGCCGGAATGGTTTGAGTTCGATAGCATAGAGATGCCAGACAGTGAGGCAGCCATTGACGGTATAGCCATCACAGAGAAGTTGCTGGCGAAGGGTGGTCGATGCACTTTTTATTAGATCATTTTCTTTGGGGCGAATAAATGGAGCATCACGACCACCTGGATCAGAAGGTCGAGGCATCAAGTCATAAAGTGCATCTACGACACGTAATCGTTTTGCTCGACGGGATGTTTTGACCCAGTGATCCAACTGATGGCCTGGCTGACGGGGAAGTGCCTTAACTAAAACACTATGCCGATCGGTTCGCCGTCGTGGCCCGGCATGGGAACTCATTTTGAGCACAACGAGCCAAACACGACTGGTATTGGTAGGTGAATAAGACAAGGCCGCACTCAAGAAATGTGATAACGATGAATACAATCAGCACTGTACTCAAACTAAGAAAACCATTGAAATATGAAAACTAAAATAGGTCTTGAATGGGGTGGCCTTCCGTAAGTGGGAACGGCCTCCCTGTCTTGTCATGCCAGATTGTATTTGGGGAAAGTCCAAGACTGTGAAAAATCGTTGCTGCAAAGTCCTCGGGACGTTGAGGACTTTCACTCGGCTCACCACCAAATCGATCTGATGCGCCAACAACTCGTCCTCCTTGTACTCCACCACCAGCAAAAAAAACGGATTGAACACGTCCCCAGTGATCTCGACCGGCCTCTTTTGCACCGCTCAGAGTACTAATAACAGGTGTTCGTCCAAACTCTCCAGCCATGGCAACAAGCGTTGAATCAAGCAACCCCTCATTTTCAAGGTCATCAAGCAGTGCAGAGACGGCTTGATCCATTGGAGGAAGCAGGAAACGTCGAAGATTTGTCCAGGCTGACTGATGCGTGTCCCAAGTCTCATTATTTCCAAGATTGACCTGTACGAGCGAGACACCTGCTTTGACTAGGCGAGAAGCAAGGAGGAGCGACCACCCAAAGCTGTGTTCACCATATTGTTGACGTAATGTCTTTGGAGCATTCGAAATATCAAAAGCAGAGGAGACAGACGGCTCGAGAAGGAGTGACGTTGCCATATTCTGGTAACGATCGAATGAATGTGACTCAGCTGATCTCACAAGGCTCATGCGTTGTGCATCTATTTTTTTTCGAAGAGTTATTCGGTCTAAAAGTCGACCGTTCATCAAACTCTGTGGAATGGTGAGTTCAAGTGGTCGAAATGTCGGTAAAGAATTCTTCAACATTCCTTTTGCATGATGAAATGCATGGGTTGGATACGCTCCATACCCTGTTGGAAAATAAGGAGAACATTCCAGAAACCAAGGCTCATGCTGCTTGCCCAACAGTCCCGAAAATTGACCCGGGATGGTGCGTCCCGTTCGATGGACAAGTTTTTCAGGCAGAACAATAGAAGGTGGTAACTTTTCACTTGTTTTATTGACACTTGTATAAAGCGCGGCAAGTGAGGGAAAATCAGTTTTCTTAGGCCGGCTTGGATCAAATCCAGCTGGAAGATCTGACCGACCTGTTAGCATCATGTGGTGTCCAGCTGAATGCTCATTTGAATTATGTGTGAGTGAGCGGCATAAAGACCATTGATGACTACGCTGAGCCAGTAACGGAAGATGTTCACTGATATGAAGAGAAGGAATGCGAGTGGGAATACTTTTAAACTCTCCACGCACATCGACCGGCCCTTCTGGTTTAGGATCAAAGCTTTCGTGTTGCGCAAGACCCCCAGATAGAAAAATGTAAATGACAGCACGATGCGGATGCGATTTTTCTGAGGAGGCAAGACAAGCCAGTTCTTGCAGGCCTAGAAGACCGACAGAACCTGCCCGGATTGCTGCTCGTCGTGAAAAGTGAGTCATTGTCATTGGGCGATGTTGGATATCACCCCTCCGAAGACTCTCAATATGATAAGCAGTATGATAACGTGTCAGTGCGCTGTGATACTAGAGATCCGATATCAAAAAAGATTTTATGGCACTGGAGCACGGTTTTAGTATTTGGGCATAGCTATTCACCCATCGATGCATGAATCATTGAAGTTCTAAGGGAGGTGATGAAGACTTCTGTGATTTCGCAGGATAGATGCCGCTGAATGAGAAATATTAGAGAGTCTCACGAACAAGGCGCCTTTGTGGTGGCGTAAACTTGTTGCTGCTTTATCCGAAAGCTGTGTGAGTCCCCCAAGATTGAGGTCACCTCGGTGGTTGGCAAGAACTGCTGCACTATTGTCCGATATGCTTGTAAGTCCCCACAAATAGAGTTCACCCTCATATCGACTCAGTAACTGCGCTGCAGCATATTGGATGGCCGTATAATTTGAAAGGAAAACGGATTCTTTGTCTTTTAGGAACTGTTCGGCGAGCTCTTTCGTGAGAACAATTTCTTTTTCTTGAGTAGAGGTATCTTCACTAAGAAGTGAAAGTTGACGTCGAAAGATAGCTGCTGTAGATCGGTTTAGTTTTTCAAAATCAATAGCCAAATCTGAGACGTTTTGACAAAGGCTCGCCGCAGCTGCATCTGAGAGATTTTTCAGTCCCCAGAGATTCAGCCCGCCAACATGATTTCCAAGGCTTTTGGCTGCTGCATCAGTGAGCGACGTGAGGCCGCTGAGAAAAAGTTTTCCACGGTGAGAACTGAGTGATTCCGCACTTGCATCAGAGATTTCAGTGAGTCCCCCCAACCTCAAATCTCCCTCATAGGACGCAAGGATCTCAGCAGCAGTATTTTCTAAGGACGTATATCCTGAGAGAAAAACGGAATCATTGTCCTTAATGAATCGTGAGGCAGTTTTTTTGTTCAGTACAGTATGGTCTTCCATGGTGGAATTCAGTCAGTGGATAGGAAATACAAATCGTTGTGATTCGTCGTGATGGGTGAACAAATGAGGGGATTCACACAAAGGATATACCAATGCGTTACCCTGCGAATTGCATGTGGACAAAAGCGTAGGAACTTTGACAAGGAGACATTGTTTGTATGAGAAAGCAACTCAATCTCAAAGAGGGTGACTGCACCTCGATGGTAATGTTTTGAAGATTTTCTGTATAGCGGCTTTGATACTCAGGGCCTACATCACGAGTCAGTACGGGACTCCCCCGATCCGCACTCACGTCAGCACGTTCGTCAATAGAAAATCGACTGGGAAATGGTTTTCTTAAGTCGCATATTTGAGACGGATTGATTGGAAACACCGAAGGATACGGTCGCATCTTCAACCATTTCCTTTCCCTTATATTGGAAGTCAACAGTGATGTCATAAGACATTTTTAGGATAAAAAGTGTCAGTAGCGTTGCAAGGTGGAAATCATTTGTCCGTCATTTGAGGCGTTCTGCTAAAGTAAGACAAAACGCCTCTAATGGTTTACCTAAAACAGGCTTGTCGTCGTGCGGTAACGAGACGTTAGAAAGAAGCCCTATTTCCAACGATACGCCGCAAGTCCATGAAGGCTGCGTACAAAGATCTGATCACCACTGATTGCGAGATGGGCCCACGTCTCATCCTCTGAAATAGTTCGGCGATCCATAAGTTTGAATTCTTTTGGATCAGCGGAGATCAGTAATAATTCTCCACCTTCGTCTAGGGCGAGTATTTTGTCATCACATATAATCATGCTCTGGTACTGACCGAAAGGTGTCGTGCGCCATGTTTCCTCACCATTTTCAAGATCAATACACGCAATTCGTTGGTTTTTGAGGTGAAGATAAAGATGGTGACCCGAACGCACGGGTGAGGACATGTATGCTTGGGAATTACCAAGCCATATTTCCTGGAGAGCTTCTGGTATGCCGTCCGGCGACGACTCAATTTTCCATAATTGTGAGCGTCCAGAGTGTGCGCTTGTGAAGATAGTATTGTTGTACACGGTTGGTGTGAGAATATTCATGCCCCGAAATGCTTGAATATCTTGTGACCAAAGTTCTTCTCCCGAGCTGGGATCAATGCCTTTGAGTGCAGTACGTGCCTGAACGAGCATGATGTGTCGATCATTCAGTTTGGTATGCACAGGTGAGCTGAAAGCGCTCCCATTCATCCCTCCTCCATCGGTAGCGACTCGCCAGATAACTTCACCAGTATTTTTATTGAGTTTGACAAAGCCACCGCCTGCTTGGACAAAAACAGCGTTATCGAAAACTATTGGGGAAGAGGCAAAGCCGAAAGTCGGTGTGGGCGTGTCAAACGTTGTCTTGAAATCAATGCTCCATCGAGTCTCTCCGTTTTCGCAGTTCAAGGCATATAAAACGTCGCACATGCCAGCGACATACAATGTGTCACCGTCACAAGCTGGTGTGGCTCGAATCCAACTCCCATTTCTTTTTGCAAAGAAAGGTACGGTCATCGCACCTGGCCACTCAGTAGACCAGATTGCTTTCCCACTATTCCTATCGTGGCAGAAGACAACTTCAGTCGTTTTGTCCAGTGTTTCTGTTGTGAAGACCTTGTCTCCCACAACAATTGTTCCAGAGTAACTGGGGCCGTGGTCAACGTCCCACATCAACGTCAGGTGATCTTCATCGATGGAGTTAGGCCATGCTGCGTTATGCACCCTTCCATTACGTGATGGGCCACGCCACTGAGGCCAGTCACTAGGAGCAAGTTCATGCGTGAGAGCCTCGGAAAAAACAAGAGAAATATTTCCAATGAAGAGGAGTACCAACCAAGGAATATGTGTTCGTTTCATGTTAGTTTTTTCTAATTACGAGAGTGCAAATAATAGGCAACAAAACCGTAGAAAAGTACAAATGAGGAATAAATAACACAATGGAGTGCCTGCCAACGCCAACCACTTTAGAATCGAAAGAAAAACTAGCCTGCCTGTGAGGAAAGTGTTTCAGATGGTGATTCGCCAAAGCGATTTGTATATTCTGTGGAAAATCTTCCAGGGTGACCATGCCCTACAATTTTGCAGACATCTGCAACTTTGATGGGTTGTGTATCCTCCTTGAGTAGCTCACGGGCTTTATTCAGACGGATCTGCTTAAGCATTTTCATTGGGCTCATTCCAAAATGGTTATTGAACGTCACTTGTAGTGACCGAACGCTTGCACCCGCAGCTTTGGCAAGTTCTCTCACAGAAAGATCGTGCGCAAGGTTCTCTTCCATATATTCACGAACCTCAGCCATTGACATGGACCCGACGGTCATTGAAGCATCCGTGTCATCCATAGCTCCCGTGAGGCAAATCCGCATGCAGCCTAACAAGGAGTTTTCTATTTGTCTCTTCATTGAGGTCAAGGATTTTCCACTGACCTCAGAGGCACTGAGTTCATCAAGCACATCTGAAGCACCTTGGAGGGACTGGCGCATGAGATTCACCCAAGGCGTAAAGAAATAATGCCCCCGTCGTCCTTGAAGATTGGGTGGGATTTTGGAAGCAATAACATGGGGTGAAACTTCAAAAATAAAAGCCCTCGATGGTGTTGCTCGCAATTCAAAATGACCCCATGGAGCAAATAACACTGCCTGGTTCAGTGATGAATGAAATTCTTCTCCATCGATGGATACCGTAGCTGCTCCATCGAGGTTCAGAAGAAGCCAATAGTGACGCCGTGGTTGTTCCGTGTTATTGATTGTCGATCCTTCGAGGTGGCAGTAATTGATAGCCGTATGCAGTAAGTTCGCTCTGTTGTGGAGAAGTTTGTATTTCTTTTTTCTGCTGATAAGTCTCTTGCTGTGCTTGAGGCCAAAGATAACTGTGTGCTTTCGACGGGCAGTATAGATATCATCTGTTTCAACAACTTTGTAATGATTCAGGAAGGATTGTTGCTTGGGTTTGCGAGCCATAAAAAATATCCTGATACCAATAGAGTCATGTTACAAGTGAGAAAATACTTTGAGGAACTACGGATAATCGATTTCAGATGAGAGGTATAGGCCTGAGGCGGTTACAGAGTCTGTCGTTGATCCGAGCAGTAGGTATACTGAGAAGGAACTGTTCACAAGACGATCGTACCAATTTACTTAAATGAAAAGAATAACTTTCACATATTTTAGATGGGTCATTTCACCCGTGCTGCTTTTGGCCTATTTTTGCTTAAATGGGCAGGCGTGTGCGAAGGCTTTTCAGCGCCCGCATATTATTTTGGTGATGGCTGATGATATGGGATGGGGTCAGACTGGGTATTACGGGCATCCATTTCTGAAGACGCCTAATCTCGACGAAATGGCAGCAAGTGGACTGCGGCTCGATCGATTTTACGCCGGTGGGCCAGTGTGTTCACCCACACGTGCGACAGTCCTCACCGGGCGAACGCACGAACGGACTGGGGTAATGACACATGGTTATGCACTACGACTTCAGGAAAGGACAATTCCGCAGGCACTTGCTGAGATCGGTTATACGACAGCCCATTTCGGGAAATGGCATCTGAATGGAATTCGTGGGGCGGGGATCCCTATTTTGCCAAACGATTCACATAGGCCAGACGTATTTGGATTTCAGCACTGGTTATCTGTCACAAATTTTTTTGATATGAATCCTCTCATGGGGCGCCGTGGGAAGCCCAAAGGAGTATTTGAAAAGAAACAAGGTGATTCATCAGAGGTTGTCGTTTCAGAAGCACTGAAATTCTTGAATGCACAGATTAAAGGGCAGCCCAATGTTCCAACTTTTACAGTGATTTGGTTTGGAACCCCGCATAGCCCTTGGGCATCAGAGGAATTTGATCGCGAGCCATTTGAACATCTTTCATTTCAGGCGAAGCGTCATTACGGTGAGCTTGTAGCGATGGATAGAAGTATTGGAAGGCTTCGGCAGGGCCTGCGAAAACTTGGAATTGCCGAACAAACATTGCTTTGGTTTACGTCCGATAACGGTGGTCTTCCCAATAAAGATTTTCAGCCAACAGTAGGTCAGCCCAATGATGACATGAGTGGCATGACAACACTTCGTGGATTTAAGGGATCGGTATATGAGGGTGGTTTGCGAGTCCCAGCGATTATTGAATGGCCAGAAACAATTAGACCACGGGTATCAGCGTATCAATCCGGTGCCTTTGATATTTTTCCAACCATTCTGGACATCGTTGGTCTGTCTGAGGAATCAATGCTTCCTGTTCGAGATGGAATAAGCATCAAGCCACTTTTCTTGAGTGAGACTGGTAGTCGCGTCCAGCCAATGGGTTTTCGGTATGCTGGAAAAGGTGCCTTGATTGATGGGGACTACAAACTAGTGATCTCTACACCGACTCAGAAAAAAAGTGAAAATCCAGCAAGAAATAAAAAAACGAACAAAGGGGTGGAATTGTTCAATCTGCTTGAGGACCCGGGTGAATTGAAAGATCTTGCCTCTCAGAAGGGTGATGTTCTCAAGCGTTTGCTCAAAAAGTATCAAGCATTTTGTCAGTCAGTCGATGAAAGTATGCGTGGATGTGATTATGCATCTGGAAAACTTGATCAACCTGATCCAGAACCAAAACGATGGACAACAGATGAGACAATCTACTCTCCGTTTCTTTCTCGATTCAACAAAGAGCAACGCGAACTTGATGCTCTTACAAAACCCAAGAGAGGGAGCTAAATCAGATATTTCAGAGTGAGCTATCACATCACAATAAGTATGAATCTGCGACCACCCAACGTATCTGCCAGGCATCACGTATTGAGTGTTGTGGGTATCAGCACCATTCTGATGCTCGTGTTCTGGATGACTCAAAGTGCTTTCGCGAAGGATGTGATAACAGCTGGCCCCTCCGATAATTTGCAAGCAATTGTTGATGATCTCAAACCAGGGGACATTCTGAGCTTGCGGCCTGGAACGTATGACCAGTCGTTCGTCGTACGAACGCAAGGTACGAGAATGAATCCCATCCAGATTTGTGGTGAAGGAAAGGTGGAGTTTAGTGGTCTGAAAAAGCTCGACGTTCAATGGACGGAGGTGCAACCGGGAGTTTTTCAGGCCCCTGTCAAACATCCCGTGTGTCAACTCTTTGATGGAAGCAAAATGATGATTCCTGCTCGCTGGCCTAACATGACATTTGCCCAGCGATGGGACAATTCGAAATGGCCTCACGCGAGTAAAGAGTCAGTCTATGGAACGATGGTAGATTCAAGGCTGGAAGAAAGTGGACTTGATTTTAGTGGTTGTATTGCGGTGCTGAATATTGGTTCATGGCAGACATATCGTCGTATGATCCAAAAACATGGTCGCGGGAGTGATCGATTTACCTATCCGACGGATGTTGATTCACGACTCCATCATGCAAAGCATCCATCCGAAATCGATCGGTATTGTATTTATGGTGAAGCAGCTCTCGATGCACCCTATGAGTGGTTTTTTGATCACGGGAAGTCTGTGCTGAAAATCTGTCTTCCTGAGGGTGTTCAGCCAACTGATCTTGATTTGGCAAGTAAAGAAAATCGCTTGGCGATTCTTGGCAATGATTGTCGGCATCTCCACATTCGCGGCATCAATTTTGTGGCTACGACACTAAGGTTGGTAAATGCTCATTTTTGTAAACTGTCCGATATTGAAATTGACTTTGGTTCAACCATCGCAGATCCGTTTGGCCAAAATAGACCACTGCAAGATCAGCATTTGATTGGTTGGAGTTCACGTCATTGGTTTGGTGAATCGAGTATTGATGCACTCACGGAAATAATTGGTGATGATAATCATCTCACTAATATTGTTGCGCGGCATAGTGAAGGGCCAATACTTACGGTGAGTGGTCAACGGAACCAGATCCAAAACTGCCTTTTTGAAGATTTTGATTGGCAAGGTCTCGATTATGGATTTGGAATCGATCTTCTCGCTGCAGCTCCAGTGACCGTTCGTCATGTCACGCTTGACCATTGTGGTGGTTCTGAAGGGCTTCGCTTGCCAAACCATGGGAAGTCTCTCGTTGAATACTGCCATTTGCACCATTGCGGCTTAAGGCAGAGTGATGGTGCAATAATTCAAGCGTCTGGTGCTGATGTTGCAGGAACCGAAATTCATCATAATTGGATTCATGATCATCAGGCCTTTCATTGGGGCGGGAATGGCATTCGGGGAGATGATGGTTCGCGCGGTCTTTTGATTCACCACAATGTTGTTTGGAACTGCAATGAAAAAGCCATTGTTGTCAAAGGAGATCATCATCAAGTTTTTCATAACACGTGTTTTGATAATCCAAAAATTGATATTCTACTTCCACGAAACCGTCTTCCAAGCAAAACTCAGGAGCTAGAAAAACAGAATATTCATAGTCAAGCTGTGAACAACTGGTCCCGAGTCACAGGGAGTTGGAGTTGGGAAAAGCCAGAGCTGTCTCCTCTGGGATATTCAGAGAACAATGCACCAGCCCATCGAAACTTCCTTCAAGATCCAGGCATGTTTGATTTCCGGCCACGAGTTCGGAGTGCTTCCAGTGATGCAAACAGCTCAAAACCTCAAGAAAATACCTCTGCAATAAGTGGGAGCAAGCCGGATCTTGGAGCGTATGAATATGCTCAGATGCCGTGGAAAGCGGGGTATATGAAGGGTAGATAAAAGTGTATTGCACGAACAGTCATAAGTTACTGATGAGCTGCAATCCATGTTTTTATTGTTGAGATCCGGTTGTACGCGACCGATCGTGCAAGAGCAACTTCATCAGGCGTCAAGCCATACCCTTTTTGTTTCCCACCCATGAGCCGTTTGGTTATCGTCTGTGTTTCTTTATCGGGGTGCTGGAGGAGTAGATTGTGGCCAAGTTCATGAGAACATGTTCGACTCACTGAACCCCGTTCAAAGGGAAGCGGCTCACAGAGATCAAATTTATGTGGGGGTTTTCTCGCGCCCGATGGTTTATCGGTCCATGCACAGACGACGCACATTGTTCCGCCATCAGGATTATCGGGAATCGATAATCTTCCACCAAAGGATGCAAAGCCTTGAAGTGTTTCCCCAATGTAAGGAAAAAAATAGAGATTATGAATCACGGGATGGTGATGGCTTGTCTTGATGACCTTCATAATCATTTTTGTTCGGCCAGGTGTTTCACGGTTTGATTGAGTAATGTCCTTCAGGTGATTCACGAAGTTTGGAGTGTCTGGAACGTGGACCTCACGAATACTTTCAATGACCCAAGTTATTCTTGCAGGTCGCCAGATGCGATTTATCTCAGTTATGATTTCATCACGGACATTCATCTCTGAGATCCACATATTCATTGAGACTCCCTTCTTCTCCATCGTTGCACCTTGTACAAGGTGGAATCGAATCGGGATCCGGATGACCTCCGGATCTGAAGAAGAAATGTCAATCAGCTTTAGAAGGTCTTCGTGGTTTCCTTGTGCAAGTGTGATGGACGAAGAAAGCAAAAGGAGGCAGGATGCCAAGACGGTTTGAAAGCGGTATGCCATTGAGATGACCTCCATAAAGATCATTTGACACGATAACGATCTTATGCAGCACATTATTGTGTCGAAGTTTTATTAAATGCTTCCTTGAGTCGCTTAAGACTCGCTGGTATCGCCGTCTGAGGATCTGCTTTTCCCTCAAATTCGAGTGATATCCACCCTTGATAGTGATGCCGCCGAAGGAGTGCGGCAACCCATGGGTAGTCAATATCAAGCGAGTACCATTTGCCGCCTCCATCGTACGTTTTTGCCTGCACGAGACAACATTGCGGGGCGAGCCGTTCCATTTGTTTTTTCGAGTCTTCAAGGAAATTACCAGTATCAAGCGTCACTCGAAGCCATGGTGAATTAATCGCTTCGACAATTCTCATTACACCTTCAGCAGTTCGACCAAGTCCCCAGTGATTTTCAAGACCCAGTACAACGCCACATTCTTCAGCTCGAGGAAGAATCTGCTCAAACGCTTCAATCACCCACCCGAAAGCGTCTGCATCAGAGTAGCCTGGGAGCCGAGGCTCAATGCCCTTATTTGCCATGAGTTCATCAAAGTCTTTTGATGTGCCCCAGCGACCTGTGTTCACTCGCATGGTTGGGATGCCGAGCCGGTATGCCGTATCAATTGAGTTGAGCGTTTTCGCAATATTGTCGTTTCGTTTCGTTTTTTCAGGATGTACAAACCCTTGATGTGTTGAGAATCCCATGAGGGCCAAACCAAGACTATGGGCTTGCCGCTTCAGTCGCTGTAATCGTGTGTTTGATTGATTGTCTCCCATTTGCACCTGTAGGATTTCTACCCCATCGAAACCCATTTGTGCTGCCTGGTCAATGCAGTCTTCAATAGGTGAAGGTTCTTTTCGAAACTGCCAGAATGAGTATGTAGAGACGCCGAATCGTAAAGAAAGAGTTCTTGATTGTGTTGCAGTTACAATGGACTGTGATGGAATTGTTATCGCGGCACCTGCGGAGGCTGCAAGCATGTGACGACGTGAAATGGAATAAAGCATGTTGAACTGGGAAAGTGAGTGACAGGATTACTCTTGGTAAAACACGATCATGAATCTATTGCTGGAAAAAAGTGAATGCAACCACATTCTTGCAAGTTTTCATGCTACGTTCACTATTTTTGTTTTCGTTTGTTTTTCTTGGGAAATCCTTCAACATTGACTTGTGCCTCTTTGCTTACACTCGACAGACGTGTTAATGCAAGTCGAGCAAGAGTTGTCTCAAATTGTTTCTTGAGAGTTTGCTCTGTTGGTGAAAGGTTTTTCGCAGGGAGTGCTTCTCCATCATATGCTCCCTGATATCGAGTGAAGGTGGCATTGCTGCCATCTGGGTCAGCAACAAGGGAGTACTGTTTATTGCGAACCATGACAGCACGTGAACGATACCAAATATAGATCCATTCCTTCTGACGTTTTACCGATGTGTTTTCGAGGAGTGGGAGGATGCTGAGACCGTCATGTGAATAGTTTGTCGGGAGATTTGATCCGGTCGCTTCACAGAGTGTTGGCAGAATATCACTGAACTCAACAAGGTCATCGACAACCCGACCAGGCTGTTTGATACCTGCCGGCCAATTTGCGATCAAAGGTACGCGGGTTCCACGATCGGTCATCGTTCCCTTTCCTCCGGCAATAGTTGTACCGTTCCACTGTGTGACGATTGGTTTGTCTGTCCCGTTATCACCAGTAAAAAGAATAAGCGTATTCTGACGAACTCCTGACTGTTCAAGTTGGGAGATAATTTGGCCAATGAGTTTATCGGCGTAGGCAACCATGTCATGAAAATGCCTTTGTGGGTCGTTGCGGTCTCCTTTATACGTTGTTGATCCAAGGCGCTGTGGGTCCCAGTCTGTGGAATCTGGTGTTGGATCAAAAGGACAATGCGTGAGGATCATTGGAAAGTAAACGAGAAAAGGTTCAGAGCGGTTCTGAGTAATAAAATCACAAATGAAGTCTGCACAAATCTGTGGCCCATATTCTCCAGTGATGTAGTCTTGCTCTTTGCCATTCACCTCAATGAGGGGATTCACAAAACGTCGGTCATAGGTGATTCCTTTTTCTTTGGATCGACCTGATCGGGTGTGTTGCCACAAGCAGGATGCATCAAAACCAAAATGTTGGGGAGAGTCAGATTCTTTTCCAAGTTGCCATTTGCCTGCAATGCACGTTTTATATCCGGAACGCTTAAGTTGATGCGCGAACGTTGTTTGCCCACGATCAAGGTGTCCGAACCGAACATAGTTTCTCACGTTGTACTGTCCCGTCATGATTTTCACGCGTGACGGAGTACAAATAGGATTTGAAAAACCATTTGTGAAGCGAATTCCACTTTTTGCAAGAGCATCAATATTTGGAGACTGATTCGACGTACTGCCATTAATTGATAGGGCCTCATAACCCATATCATCTGCCATAATGAGTACAATATTCGGCTTATCAGTGGGGGACGCAAGCACAGAATATGAAGGCAACAAAAAAATAATAGAGGAAAAAAAAGCTCCCGCCCATGGCATGTAAAATAAGTTTTGCAAGAAATCATTCCTTCATGAAGGTTTCTTAAAAGTCTAATAATTAAGGGGATCTGTGCTGAAACAATATAGTCTAATCATCTTTTCATGCTTCCAGCCATTTCTAAAACCCTAGTTGGTTGGGCATCTATGAGATCCTCATCCTTCACTTGGAAGATCTCAGAGAGCCCCATTCGTCTTTAAGGTCGAGATATCTTTTTTGTCGGCGTGCTTTCCATCGTCATCGTTTCGAATTGCTAATTTCAGTAGTTTCGCAACAAACGTTTATTTGACTGCACATTTCTCAGTAAATTCTTGCCGTAGTGCCTTCGAATGGACTCAAAAATCTTTCCTGCAAACGCATCTGCGGGAGAAGACATATTACCCCCAATCAAGGTACTTCAATAGAAAAACGCACACAATTGTTTGAATTACGGGACAGTGGTTGACCATGTGAAAAGTATGTTCACGTCAGGAAGAATCCTTGAGGCAAAAGTGTTTCTGATCCAAGAATGAGATTCTTGACGGAGAACGAATATGAAACAGAGAAGACATACAACGTTGCTAGGAAAAAATGCCTTATGAGAGGAGCAATGTTGTGTGACATGATCGCCTTAGATGAAGCACAATGCAGAAATATCCTGTCGAAGAACAAGGTCTGTCGCACTTGTACAGCAAGATATGCGATACCTAGGGGCCCCTTATCCAACTTCCCTGTTCGCTCCTTGCAAGGTCGAGTCAAGGCATTGAATGATTCCCCAATACTAAATCCGGGACTACATCCGTTTCAAATATGTTTTTTGCTGTTAGAGAGACTTGTTTTTAGTCTATTTTCATTTCCTGTAATGAGAAAAGACATTCACGTATAGGTAATTTGAAAAGTAGATACTTGTACATCACTCAGTGTGAAAAAGTATTTCATAGTGATGTGTTTTTAGTGTGTGCCATAAACCATCCATATCCTGATGGAATGGTAGGGTGGTTCGTGGGGAGGTTTGGAATCTCAGCTAGTGGTGCAAGTGTCTTTGCCCATGCCGCATGCTTTTCGGCTAATTGTTTGACAATGCCTGGGTGCTCCGCTGAAACATCATTTTCTTCACGTGGATCCGCGATAAGATTGAAAAGTTGCCAGCGGTCTTGAGCATACTTCCGATACAGACGCCACTCCTTCCAGCGGACAGCAATGAGATGCCTGCGAACGGCATCATCCGGCTCGTTGTTGAGCCAGAAAAGGTATTCGTGAGTACGCACATGTTCTGGATTATTCACATATGAAACTAAATCAATTCCATCGCAATGCGTAGGAATCGGATGTCCTGAGCACGCTGCAATCGTTGAATAAAAGTCAAAATTTGCGATAAGGCCGTCAAAGTGAGTGCCTTGTGGAATCTTTCCAGGCATTGAGAGGATGGTTGGTACTCTGACCCATCCTTCCTTCTGTGTGCCTGAACCTTTTCCTCCTGCATACGGTGTTGAGGTGCCGCCCTCACCACCATTTGCACCATTATCACTCGAAAAAATGATAAGTGTGTTATTTCGTAAAGCATGTTTTTCTAATGTTGAAATAAGTTTTCCAATTTGATCATCGACTGAAACAATTGCTCCGGCTAATTTACGACGAGTGCCCTTTGCCGTTGTACGTTTCATAAGTCGCTCAGGAACCTCGATACTTGGAGAGTGGACGGCTTCAGGGGACCAGTAAAGAAAAAATGGCTGATCCCTGTTTCGGTCTATGAAATCAACCATTTGGTCGCCATCGTAATCTGTGAGCCATGCCATCTCACCTGTCGGAGTGGTATAGAAGTATTTTGATCGCCCCCCCTTTTTTCGGAGTGCCTTGTGAACACCCTGAGGAAGGTCTTTCATCGATTCTTTTGAGTAATCTACAGCAGGTGGCTTTTTGGCAACCTCAGTGAATCCTACCTGCAGCGGGCCTTGCTGCTTTGTGCCAATATCCCACTTGCCAATCTGTCCGGTGACATAACCAAGGTTGCTAAGAAAATGAGCCAGTGTTGGACGATCTTCTGGAATTGGAAGTCCACGTGACATGCCATATTTACCAAAACGTTGAGCATATTGGCCCATCATGAGGCTACAACGACTTGGACAGCATGGTGGGTTGGTGATGTGTGATGAATTAAATCGAACACCCTCATCTGCAAGCTGATCAATATGAGGGGTTGGAATATCCTTACAGCCATAGCATCCGACATCTCCATACCCAAGATCATCAATATAAATAAGAACAACGTTGGGCAATTCCTGGCTACAACATGTTGTTACCGAGATCATGGATCCGAAGAATACCACTGATCCAATACAGCAAGAAAAAAAGGATGCGAATCGATTCATTCAAAATCTCCACATGGCTGTTCAACAGTTTTTAGTTTTGTCTCTGTTGATCATAACATTTTTTCGCGAGATATATGTGTTGAGCATAGTGGCTCGTTGATGTGACAGAAGGTTGCGACAAGTAGTGGGAAGTTCGCAGTTTGAAATAGTACGAGAGGAGTACTGCTCGAAGAGGGGGGGTGTGGAGAGCAGTGCCGTTCGTTCGAAAGAAAAACTCGATCTATCTGTCTGTCGAGATTAACAGCTGCGCATGTCGACTGGTGCACTTTTCACACTGCAAAAAAAGGCTGTTGAACTTTTGTTGTATGGAATGCGTAGAAAAAAGCAGTTTGAAGCCAGAGGTACTTAGTAGGAGGTTGAAGCATGCGAGATCAACTTCGCAACCGCCTTCATTCAGAATTTCTTGAAGCCCGCAAAATGATGGCGGTCGCTGACGTGATGAATGGAGATTTTTCAGAGGGTCTTTCGGGGTGGACCATACAAAACACAGAAGCCGCACAAGTCGAGATTATCCAGTCGGATGACCCTGCTGTCCTTCTCACACCAACCAATGATGGCACCGCCGAGATCATTCAACATGTGGCAGTGATGCCAAACACTCAGTATCGGCTTTCTTTTTCTCTCTCGCAGACGCTTGGTAGCTACGGCTACGCCGGAGTCCGTGGGCATGCTGGACGCTGGTCCGAACTTTCAGTCGGTGAAAATAAACCTGGACGATATTCACTTGAGTTTATGACTGATGAAAATATTTCAGAGATAGTTGTGTTTGCACAAGTATATCGACAACAGAATACCCCTGTCGCCATTGACGACATCAGTCTTGAGTTGGCTGACGCGGTCCTCCCGACTCCAGATCCAACGCCAGAACCGCTGCCCTCACCAGAACCTGAAATTCCATCAGAACCACCGTCAGTTCCGACACCTCCTGTCGAACACGAATCACTCATAAGGAACGGTGATTTTGAAGATGCACTCAATGCGTGGAATGATATCAGCAGTGCAGGTGGAAGGGCGGAACCCATCCCTACCGATACTGGAAATGCCTTACAACTTGTACCCAGTGCAGAGGGAACGGCTGCTCTTCTCCAGCAGGTGACTGTTGAGCCTGGAACGAATTACCGACTCTCGTTTGCGCTTACAAGTGATGGTGGAAGCTACGGCTATGCTGGTGTTCGAGGTCATGCGGGTCGGTGGTCGGAAGTATCGGTTGGGGATAATGTATCCGGATATCAAACAATTGACTTTGCAACAGATGAAAATGTGTCTGAAGTCACAATCTTTCTTCAGGCATATCGTCAGCAGACTGCACCAATCATCATTGACGATATCCGTCTTGAACGTGTTACAAACACACCTGCACCGGAACCAGTGGTACCACCAGTTGAGCAACCAGAAGTACCTCCACCGACAGAACTTCCTCCTCAAGTTGAAGGAAACTTTGTCCGCAATGGTGACTTCTCTTATGGTGATCTATCAGGCTGGTCGCAGTCAGGTCCAGCAGGGGCAGCTCTCGTGGAGGATGGTGTTCTTCAACTCACTCCTACGTCAGATGAAACTGTTCGTGTTGAACAATTGATTACCGGGCTTCAACCGAAGACACGTTACTTTTTTGCTGTCAAAGTTCGTTCAACTGAAGGTGCATGGGCCTCATTTGGTGTTGACGCTGGCACCCAGTTCGCAAAGACAAATTCTGCCAGAGGAGAGGAATGGCAGGAGAAACGATTTATATTTTATACTGCAGAAGACAGCACTCAGGTGAGACTATTTGTAGAGGGTTACCAAGGCCAGCCTGGCCCTGTATTCTTTGATGACCTTCGAATTGTTGAAGCCACATTGAGCCCAGTGCAGCCCCCCGATGGAGGTTGGCCAGTACTGCCAGCACCACGAGCGCTTGTAAATCCCGGAGAGGAAATGCTTTTGAATGCTCGTTTTGAGGAAGGGCTTCATGGTTGGGTGAGTGACCATGCTGAAATAGGTGTCGATGGTTCAATTACATTATCTGCAACGGTTGATGAGTCCGCACGGCTGGTACAAGACATTCCTTTTGCACTTGCTCCAATGACAGCATACAGCCTTGAAGCTGTTGTCCGTGGGGGGGGACCAGGTGCAACACTTTCGGTGAGTGGCCGTGATGGTCTTGCAGCATCACGACAGATCGACGAAGCCTCTTCACGAACAGTCGTCGTGCCTTTCACAACATCTTCCGGCTATGAAACTATTCGAGTGATGTTGGAGCAGTATAAGGCAAGTTCGGGAAGTCTCATTATTGAATCAGTGTCATTGAGGGCTCAGGGGGGTGAATGGATTGATACTCCCCAACCGATACCAACGCCAATGACTGAAGTCCTCTATGACGACTTCAGTGGACCACTTGATCCAGAACGCTGGCTCATTGTTGACAAGGCGTGGGGTGGTGATAACGGTGGGCTTGTTCCAGAAAATGTTGAACTTTCAGATGGCAAACTTCTGCTTCATGCCAATGGTGATCAATACACCGGAGACGTTGTGGGGCATGGAGATCGAACAACTCGAGTTGGTGCGGGGATCGCAACACGTGACTACTATGCATCCGGTCGTTACGAAGTTCGAGCGCGAATTCCGCAAGTACTTGGAGCAGCGTCTGCTTTTTGGACATTTCATTACATCGAATATGGACCCAATGACGAAGGCTTCTGGGAGGAACCAAACAAGATCCGGAATTCAGAAATTGATTGGGAATTTCCGACAGCCCTCCAAACTGGTGAGGAGCATGATCCCATTTCGTATGACTATGCACGAGTCAATAGCTGGGGTGGAAAACTTGGGGGCGAAGGAGCACATCATCCAGGGCGGGTTGAGATTATCAATGATGGTGAGTATCACACGTACACCATTGACTGGCATACAGGGGGTGATGGTGAGCAGCCACGGGTTATCTGGCTTATTGATGGTGAAGAAGTTTATCGACACGAAGGCAATGAATTCGGTCAGGATAACATCCCCTTTCGTGCATCTCGTTTTTGTTTGGGAATATGGTTTCCGGCAGCTGGCTTTATTGAGCAGGTAGAGGGACAACCGATAGAGCGTGTTGGTTGGGCTGGAGATCCTGAATTTGATCAGGCGACCCTAGAAATCGACTGGATTCGGATTACTCCATTCAACCAAGAAGCGGATAGATATGAGCCGGAAACATGGCCAAATGGTTTTTATGCAACGCCTGATGAGTATCCGACAATAGATGAACAACCATGAATGGAAGGCTTCATCAGCAGTATTAAGTCAACTGTGGATGCTCTCGAAAAGGGTCGGTAGTGGAGGTCAGAGTACCTGTAATCTTATTTTTCCTGAACAAGAACATCTTGTCCAGGAAGGAGATATGCCCAATACCCAATCGAGGCAACTCCCACAATGAGCATTCCAATCAAAAATGATTGCATGGCATAGTGACGAACGGCGGGTGTATAGAGGTACTCATAGCCAGAATCGTTCATATGTCGTGCGCTGGTGATTCGCCAGAGCCCACTTAAAGGACCAGCCACAAGCAATAGAAACCCAAGTTCTACTTTTAAGGTGAAAACAGGCTCTCGCTGAATATAGGCAAGAAGACCAATTGTCAAAGTGACAACAATTGCCTGCAAAGAGATGACATCACGAAATGAGTTTTCTGGTTTTGGGTTCATCGTACAAGTAAGAGATTAGCGTGTGTCATGAAAAATACAATGAAAACGTTCTGTGTTCTCATCTCACGTTGTACCAATCTACGTGAGCACGTCCACTGGGGCCGAGGGCCGTTCATGTATTTGGCTGGCGGGCCTTCCTGAAATTCATGGAGACTAGAGAAACGTTCATGATCTGTCATTTCGACGGATCGCACCTCAGCAACACTCTTGTGCAGAAGCCAAAATGTTTTGTTATGCAGATTGACAATGTGCTGAAATCGTTCGGGGCCCAACAGATCGTCTTAGTTGCTGCGCTTAATAAATGTGACCAGTCCTACTCTCCCTTCCACCTCAGGGAAAGCACGTGCAGCTACGTTTTGTGGAAACCAATAAGTTCTGGGATAGGCTTTCCGTGATCAACAATTGGGGTCGGGCGGCCATTAAAGTCTTCAATTGTGACATGCGAAGAGTCAATCCCCAAGTGGTGATAAATCGTTGCGAGAAAATCATGAGCTGTACAACGTCGTTCTACAACATCACTGCCATGCCTGTCTGTCGCACCAATGACTTGGCCAGGTGGTATCCCTCCTCCAGCCCAAATGTTTGAAAAGGCACGTGGCCAATGGTCTCGCCCAGGTTGTTTTGTTCCTGCTGCCGCACTGGCATCTCCTGCTCCAGTGCTTGGTTGATAATTTATTTTTGGTGTGCGGCCAAATTCTCCAGTGACCACAACCAGTATTCTTTCGGCTAGCCCTCTGTCATGAATATCCTCAATCAGTGCGGTAACAGCTTGATCATATGCATCTGCTCGGAAACGAAGTGCATCAAAAACATGATGATTTACCGCGTGATCATCCCAGTTTTTTACCCGCCCACACAACGGGCCATCAAGACTTGTTGTGACAACCTCTACCCCCGCTTCGACAAGTCGTCGAGCCATAAGGAGTTGTTGCCCCCATGCATTTCGTCCGTAGCGATCACGAGTACGATCCTCTTCGCATGAGAGATCAAACGCAACCTTTGCTTCTGGGCTTGTAAGTAACATAAGAGCTTGTGCTTCAAAATCATCGATTGCTGCAACATCGAGTCGATTGTCAACGGCCCGTTGGAGGGCATCCAGCCGCTGGCGAAGCAAGACGCGGCGTCCAAGCCGAGACATTTCATTCTGATCAGTCAGTCCGAGATTTGGTACAGAAAACTCAGGATTGCTTGGATCTCCAGTGACAGAAAATGGGCCATAGGCCTGACCGATGTAAGCTGGCCCATTATATCTCAGGGGAGGATTGATGCCGACGTAACGAGGTAGTGAATGTTTGTGAGCCCTGTTCTGTGATCGAAGATAATTCGTGACACTCATCCAGTCAGGTAACTTTGGCTTTGGCTTGTCGCGGGTGTCCATATCACCCGAAAGCATTTGCATCGATCCAGCGGGGTGCCCGGCAGCCGTCTGAGTCATTGATCTGACGAGTGTAAACTTATCTGCAATAGCTGCCTGACGAGGAAGTAATTCTGTAAACCGAACGCCTGCTACTTTTGTTTGGATTGTTTGAAATGGACCACGGTACTCATTCGAAGCATCAGGCTTTGGGTCGTATGTATCAATATGTGAACATCCCCCAGGAAGCCAAACCATAATAACAGCAGTCTTTTGACGCCCTTGCTCCAAAGGGCTTTCTGCCCTGAGTCGAAGCATGTTTGCCAACGAAAGACTTGTAAACCCACCAATGCCAGCCTGTAAGAGGTGCCTTCGTGATGGATGAGCACAGCATTGCAAGATCTGAGGGTAATTAGACGGTGTATGGTTTGACAATAAATTCATGATTTTTCAGATGTAGTTGAATTGACTTTAGCCTGTTCAACGGTGGGGAGAACATGAAGAGAAAGTGGACGAGAAATGACAATCTCCGCGGTATCAACTGGCTTAACGACCGACATCTCTTTTTTGTGAGAATCAGTTTTTTGTGGAGAAACATATTTCACAATAGCCGTTGTGTAGAAGGCAATCATGTGTCGACCTGGCGGAATATTCAGATCGTTGAGGTCAAGCGTTATGTCAGCTTGCTCGTTGGAAAGCGGCACTTCCATGACCGGAAAGGAAGTGAATCCGTTTCCAAATGCCTTGAGACGAATCAGATCACCAGAAAACTCAGCATTTTTTACAATCGATAAGGGGATCTTTATTGTTGTGTTTTCTGTAGCCTGTATTTCGGAGCAACCTGTAGAGGGATTTATCCTTCCCGCTGAAAGTATTAATGGAGCATGCTCGATAGATGACACTGAAACATGAGGATCGGTCACAAGTCGTGTGAGCGGAACCTCTTGGGCATGATTTCGTACTGGCCAGGCGACCGATGCAATGTGACAGCGGTGCTGTACATTGTTTTCCTCAATAACGGCTCGTCCCATGATCTGAAGTCGAGTTGGGGGAACAACTGCATCTGTTTCCGCGGTGAGAAACAGGAGCCCTCGTGTGTCCTTTTCTGGAATCTGAATCCCCTGTGCTGAAATGCCTGCTGGAAGACCATCGACAGAAAGATCAATCGGTCCATCAAAACCATCACGCCGAAATACAGCGATCTCGATGGCAATGGTAGCGCCACGGCGCAAAGCAAACGGCTTGGAAAGATCATTCCGATCGCCGTTGCGAAGTTCCATGTGTAAGCCCCATCCAACTAAAGCAAAGTCAGGACAAGCTTTACGAATTATCATTCGATAGTGGCTATTGGGCTCATTGCGTGTCCCACCAAAACGATCTCGAAGCGCGATGCGATACGTACCGGTGTGTTCGATAGCTAGTTTCCCAAGGAGATCAGAAGATCCTGCGTTATAGGGGGGGCCGTCATACGAATAGGCATTACTGGATGGCTTAATCGGGGCAGGAATTTCAGGAAGTTGAATAAGATCAAGCACCTGCCTGCTGTCACCGTGTCCTTCATCACCGGTGCTCTCGACAACTCTGACAACAGACGCCGCAGGTGCAGTTGGACATCCAAGCCGTTGTGATGCAAGTTCAACCCACCAGGTCTCACCCGCCTCTGCTTCAAACTCAAAGCCATCAACGTCTGCCGCTGGAAAAAAACGTCCACTGATATCACACGGAAGCACAATTTTTTCAAAATTCGTACCATTCGTTTCTGCCTCAGTGCGTGGTGCTGTTGTGGGACATTGCGCGGGAGGCCATGAAAAACTAGAAACCTGTACTGCAAGAGGATGCCGAGTCGGAGTCAGATGTTGCTTGGCTTCCGTTACCATGAGCCTGTAAAAAAATGCGGCACCTCCACGATAGCAAAGGTCATGTATACGAATAAAAAAGGTTCCATCTGAGGGTGGAATGAACTTGATCATTCCACCCCTTCGTTCAACGGCAAGATCACGACCAGCACTATCTGAAACAATGACAACTGGATGCATCCGAGAGTCGATGCCCGCTGCAGCGCATTCAATAAACAAGCTTTGATTGGGAGTCGCTTTAATTCTGTACTGATCAATGTGTTGTGATTGGACAACACCATTCGCAATGGTGTCTGGAGTAATATCCAGAATGTCACCACCACCCGGGTGAGTTATTTCCTTGAGGTTGCTCACAGTGAAAATACGCGTGCTGGAAAGACCAGCCGGGGCAACGAGGGCTGCTTCATAGGCCCCCGGTGGAACGTTTTTTCCAACAGACACAACAAAGACAGAAGGAGTCATTGAGCCATCCGGGCCTGTTTTCGGGACGGATGAAATCTCCGGATGTGAAAACCATAGTTTTGTGGCATGTTCAACATGTTGACCGGTGACACGCACCTCGAATGAAGAATGAGTTTGCCCACCCATGGGCATGGTGGTGAGGAGGCGAGGGAGCGGGAGGCACACCGACTGACCGAAAAGAGCGCTGGATACGCAAACAGTGCACAACAACAAAACAGGCCTGATGATGTTGTATATCAGACTATTGGCATGAAACATGGCGAGGCTTCCAACGTGATTAGTGGCGTGAGGTACAAGTGCGGTTCATTGATCAGTGGTTAAACAAAAACTCCTTGGAATTGAGCAGAGCCCAAATGAGATCCTCATATGCTGAGAGAAGATTATCTGAGTGTTGATGCACAAAGTGCTCAGCTACAAAGAGTTCATCGACCGTTGGCTCTCTTGATAGGGCTGCACGGTATAGTTCATGAATCTGTTGTGAATGAGGGCGAGTCTCATCGGCGTATCGATGTGCACGTCCGGTCGTCGCGGCTATTTTCTTTTTGAGATCATCAGCATTCATGAGATACAAACTTTGAGCAAGACTTGCCGTTTGTGATCGCTCGCACTCACACGCACTTGTATTTGCTGGACGGCCGAACACCCGTAAGAAGGAGGAAGACGTTGTGTAGCTTGAATCGGGCAAAGCGACCGCAACTGTCCCAGTTGGTAGATTTGCAAATGACGTGGTTGTTTCGCAGACACGATCAATTGCATCAAGAAGCACTTCAGCAGATAGCCGCCGTGGTGATGCATGTGAGAAATTCTGCTTGTCAAAGGCATTTTTTATGATCGGGCCAGCCGACTGATATGTCCGTGAAGTTGTGATCAGACGAACAAGGTTTTTTAGGTCGAAATCTGAATCGATGAAATGAGCACGAAGTTCAGAAAGAAGCTCAGGAATACTTGCAGGGTTTGTCTCACGAAGATCATCTTCAGGTTCAACGAGACCGTGCCCAAAGAAATGTTTCCAGTAACGATTGACCAACACTGCGGCGAAGTATGGGTTGTCTGGAGCAATCATCCAGTCGGCCAGTATGAGTCGTGGATCATCATCGGCTTGAATTGGCCCAACATCTGCCCCAAGGGCCGAAGGTGGAATACTCTTTCCGCTCTGCGGGTTGACGTATGAAGCCTGGCCACGTTTGTGAAAAATAAGATCTTGACCACGTACACCAGAAAAGGTTCTTCCAACCTGTGAAAAAAAAGCAACCATGCCGTAGTAGTCGTCCTGAGACCACTGGTCAAACGGATGATTATGACATTGGGCACATTGAAGTCGCACGCCCAGAAAAAGTTGTGAAATATCTTCCACTTGAACCTTTGGGTCAGTTACACGTTTGTACCAGGCAACAGGTGGGTTGCTCACAACGTCGCCAGTGGCTCCTAGTAGCTCCCGAACAAACTGATCGTACGGTTTGTTTTCAAGAAGTCCGTCACGAATCCATGCATGAAACGCAAAGTTTGGAACAATATCCGTTGCATCATCGCGACGGTTTTTCAGAACAGACGTCCACTTATTTGCAAAAAAGTCAGCATAACTCGTACTTGCAAGGAGGGAATCCACAAGTTTCTCACGCTTGTCTGAAGAGTGATCAGTCAGAAAGGAGGTCACATCGTTTGCATCTGGTAACGCACCAGTGATATCGAGTGTGACACGCCTCAAGAACGTAGCATCATCGCATTTGGGTGATAGTGGTACACCCAGGCTGGATAGGTTTTTGAAGACATTGTTATCAATGAGATTGAGAGGTTGTGGAACTGTGACGTTTGGTCCATTGGGAATGCTCAGCAGTGAAGCCTTCACAAAGCCTTGATATCGCACCATGATTGCGGCTCGTCCGGCTAGCTGCTGGACGTGGACAACGCCAGATGCATTGACGTTCACACGTGCTGGATCATTTGATTCGTAGAGAGCAAGTTGGGTCACGTCACGTGTACTTCCGTCGGAGTACCGTGCCGTGACAGTGATGTTGAAAACATCACCCATGGCCACGCGTTGTTCTACGGGATTCACTGACAGACCAGTAATGGTACAGTCTGTCAGTGGGCGACTGGGAGCACCATCGGCAATCCATTTGCGAATGAGTTGATACTCGTCGGAGTCAGTGGAAAATCGCACACCACCGCCGTGTGAAATCTGGCCACTCGCTTTTTGCAGGAGAAGGCTTTCGTCGGGAGCAGGAATGCAAATGCGCCGACCGCGAGCCTCAAAGACAATATGTTCATGATCCTGTTCTGGTTCAAAACCTAACAGTGAAAGTCGGAATCCATTTTGTCCTGTTACAGACTTCGCATGACACGCGCCAGAGTTGCATCCTGACTTTGTCAGGAGAGGTACAACGTCATTGACGAAGCTTACTGCTGTTTGGGGCGAGTCGACGGTTGATGCATTATTTCCAAAAGCGACTGCAGCATGAACGGTCAGCCCTGTCATAAGCAGAATGACACGTATCGATGACACCGATCTGAGTAGTGCATTCATACGGAACTCAACATGGCGATCCGTGTACGAGCAGATGAAAGACGTTCGATCAGTATACGTCCATTTTGCATGGTTCACGAGTTCATAAAATGAGTGAGAAAGACCTGTTTTATGGGGATCGGGAAAAGTTTTCGGGATAGGTGCTTGAACGATGTAGAGAAAATCAGCTACGTCTCAGGGTATGACACGCATGACTTGGTGGTAGATTCATATGAGCGCCGTACGTAGAGGTGGGCCAACTAACCGTTTTCAACGGTATGATTGGTACGACATGTATCAAAACCCTCGGTTTATCCACCGATGTTTCGAAAAAAGTGGCATGATGAGCAGTCGACAGTAGCATTGAAAGCATCGCTTCCTATCGGTCCAACAGTAGTTGAGTAATCTTTGGGACATACTCTCGCTCAAAATGGCTATGTCATCCAATTCTAAAAAACACGAGACAGAGCAGATGCAAGATCGTGTTGTGCTTATTGGCCGTGGGCCAAACAACGATATTGTTCTTAGGAATCCAAGTGTCTCTATTCGGCATGCCAGAGTTGTTGTGAGTAAGGACGGCCTGTTGCTTGAAGACCTTGGAAGTCGTAATGGCACATTTGTTGGCTCCCCTCCCAAACGAATAAGCAGTCAAACAATAGTCCTTGAAGAACCGCTCACCTTTGGTGACGCACTCCTACCTGCAAATGCACTCAAAGACTGTCTTGAGCGAACACAGGCACGGTCATCTCTGAAAGAATCGATCCATTTAGAAGATGAGGCACTGGTCACCTTCGGTCGGGGACAAAAAGCAGGTGTTGCTATTGAGCAGCCACTTGTATCTTCACTGCATGCATCTGTGTCTGTTGATCGAGGCAAAGTAGTTGTTCGTGATCTTGGCAGTATGACCGGAACATTTGTCAATGGAACACGTATCGGTGATGCCGTTG
>JBDOMS010000406.1:0-5151 GCA_039831735.1 Pirellulales bacterium | reverse complement strand
ATGTACGAACGCTTGAGCCTGTTGATACGAGTCTCGATTCCATTGAAGCAGTTGGTGTGGAAATCTCAACAGGTCATGGTCACCGACAAAAAAAATTGCTCGAAGATGTTTCACTCGTTATTCAGCCTGGTGAACTTGTTGCGGTCATGGGGCCAAGTGGTGCTGGAAAAAGTACGCTTTTGTCCATTGTTAATGGTCAGGCTATCCCTTCGCGTGGACAAGTCATTATTGGTGGGCTTGATCTTCATGACCACTTTGAATTGTTTCGCGGACGGATTGGATTTGTTCCGCAGGATGATATCCTGCATGCAGATCTCACGGTTTGGCAAGCACTTTGGTATGCCGCACGTCTTCGACTTCCTGCAGATACCACTGAAGATGAAATTACTGATCGTATCAAGCATGTGATTTCCCAACTTGGCCTTGAAGGAACGGAACATACGCGTGTTGGAGACCAGCGTAAAAGAGGCGTGAGCGGTGGGCAGCGAAAGCGTGTCAATCTTGCCATGGAGTTGCTTACGGACCCTCCTATTCTCGTGCTGGATGAACCGACATCGGGGTTATCAAGTACCGATGCGTTAGCTGTAATTGCACTACTCAGAACGCTTGCAAGCTCTGGTAAGACAATCATCGTCACAATTCATCAGCCAAGCCTTGATGCCTATCAGTTATTTGATGCGGTTGCTGTGATCGCGCGAGATAAGTCAACACAAGAGATTGGCCGTCTTGCGTATTTTGGTAGGGCATGGCCTGATGCAGTTGAGTTTTTCGAACCATGTCAGTCGGGCTCTCAAACACCGACAAATGTAGATGGTTTGTTGCGGGGTCTGAGTACAAAACCAGTTTTAGGATGGGTGCATGCGTGGCAGGCATCGGCCTGTCGGTCCATATGGGTAGATGGTCGTGCTGGAGACTGTCCAGAGTCCAAGGGTCATCGAGCACGTCTTCGTCCAAAGCCAGTTGCACAGTTCATGCAGTGGAAAACCCTTGTAAGACGGAATATTGCTGTCAAGATTGCAGATCGTTGGAACACACTTGTGCTTTTTGCTCAGGCACCACTGATCGCTGGACTCATTGCAGCAGTTTTTGCCAGTGTTCTTCGTTCGACACCCACGATTGCGACATGGGCCCGATCGGGGCTTGATATGGCCACAACTATGTTTGTTGTCGCGCTGGCTGCTATTTGGTTTGGGTGTTCGGGAACAGCACGAGAAATTGTTAACGAATGGCCAGTCTACCGACGCGAGCGTATGGTTGGTCTATCGGTTATTTCATACCTCGGATCGAAAGTGGCTATTCTTATTCTTCTGACAGTGCTTCAAACAATTATGCTCGTTGCTATCGTTGGGTGGGGGTGTGGCCTTCAGGGTTCCACATGGCATCACTGGATGATGCTCGAGTTGGCAGCGCTGGCAGGAGGAGCGATTGGACTTGTGGTATCAGCAAGTTTGAATACATCAGAAGCAGCAGCGGGTGTGCTGCCAGTGTTACTCCTTCCGATGATCGTACTCGGGGGTATTCTCGTTCCTGTTATGAATCTTCCATCAGCGGTCCAGCCAGTTGCATCAGTGATGCCATCGAGGTGGGCCTTTGAAGGACTTGTTGTTCCAGAAGCGATGGCACGACCACGCATTCGTCAAGCTGTTGAGAAGGCTGCACCGAGCACGCCTGCAGCCAAGGAATCTGTACTACATGAACCTGATCCACCACGGGGGTCACCATTTCAATTTGTTGCAGGTCGACGGTCAACGTTTCTTTTACCTGGGCGGAGAAGGATTGCAGAAGAGTTACAAAAAGCCGCCAAGGCAGCTGAATCAAAACTTAAGCAGGCCCAGGCAGATGCTGATCAAAAGGCAAAGGATGTTGAAAGCAAAGTTCGCCGTGACGTTGAGAAGAAATCAAAAGAGATGCAGGCGTCTCTGGATCAGATGAAAGCAGAATATGAAGCTCGTTCAAAACAATTGAATAAGGACGTTGAGGCAAAGGTGCAAGACCAAGTAGAAAAAGCAAATGCTGAAATTGAAAAACGTTTGAAAGCGATTCAAGAAGCCATGAATCGTGAGCGGGATGCAATGAAAAAGAGTCTTGAACAGCTCAAAACAGGTGGTGGAATGCAACTCATTCCAGCAACCGCAAATGTGAAGATTGCTGATATTGATATGGCGGAAAGATTTTTCCCCAAAGGGACGCGTCGTGCCAATCCCGGTATACCAACGGTCGTTCTCTGCGGACTGTTTGGAATTGGTGTTATGATTACGGGAATTATTCTAAGACGTCGGGACAATGTTGGTCGGTGAGTGGTAAACTGTGGTGAATGGTCACGCAGTGCGATCTGCGTTGTTTGAAAGAAAACCAAAAACGCCATGGATGATAAGGACACCTACTCAGAATCAAGTCCGTCGGAGGGTATCCCGGCTACGGTTGTGGCGACTACCGAGATTCTCATCAATCGGCCTCTTGGTCGGGGAGGAATAGGTGAGGTGTATGTTGCCAATGATCGAGCCACAGGTCGATCAATGGCGGTCAAATTCCTCCGGGCGGCAGCGGCAGATGAATCATCGTGTCGGGATGCGTTTACCTTTGAGGCGCAGGTTACAAGTCAACTTGAGCATCCGAATATTGTTCCAGTCTACGTCACTGGCAAAACAGAAGACGATAAGCCTTTTTATGCGATGAGGCTTATTCCAGGTCGGACGCTCGACTCTGCCATCCATGATGTGCACAGTCATAAAAAAGAAAGAAATGCATCAGATCATCACTTCCGGCAGACTGCTTTGTTAAGTCAATTTGCACTTGTGTGTAAGGCAATTGCCTATGCACATGATCGTGGAGTCGTTCACCGTGATATCAAGCCAGCAAATATCATGTTGGGACGCTTTGGTGAAGTCGTTGTCCTCGATTGGGGATTAGCAGCTCGAGTCGCTCGGGATGAAAAAGCGCGATCAAGTGGAGAAGAAAGCGTGCTAATGCCAACTGCCGTGCTTGATTCGCCAACTGAGCCGACGCGATCATTTTCTGGAACGCCAGCCTATATGAGCCCCGAACAGCATGATGGAAGCAGATATGTTGGTGCATCAAGCGATATCTATGGTCTTGGTGCAACCCTGTATCATCTTCTGACGGGGCAACCGCCGTATGCCGGTCAAGTTGCGTTAATACGAGAAAGTGTGCTTGCTGGTAAGTTAGTTGCTCCAACAAAAATCAAACGAGGCATCTCTCCTGCCATTGAATCGGTGTGTCTCAAGGCAATGGCTCAAGATCCAGCGGACCGGTATGAGTCTCCTCTGGAATTGGCTGAGGATGTAGAGCATTATCTGGCAGATCTTCCTGTCTCTGCATATCACGAGCCCGTCCTTCGTAAAGTTGCTCGTTGGAGTCGACGTCATAGAAAGTTGGCACAATTGGGCATTGTGTCATTAGCGTTACTTTTGGTGCTCACTGCGAGTTCAGCCATACTTCTCAAAAACATGGCAAACGAGGAGCAGGAAGCTCGACAAACAGCCTTATCGATGGCTGCAAAACTCGCCGCTGGTACGGCTGCCCTTCAGGTTGATTCTCGATGGAGAATGCTTGAGCACGAGGCTCAGAACCAATCTCTGATTAATGCACTTTCAGTCTCTGTCCCAACAGATGGTGTTCCTGAATCACGTTGGATGCAGGTACAAGGAATTTTGGATGAAATTGCATTTGCGAATCGAGAAGCAGTTGATGCTGAATGTTGGGCAGTGTGTGACGCAAAAGGTGTACAGATTGCCCGTTCACCACCTGGTTCAACCATTGGAAAGCTTTTTTCGCATCGGGATTACTTTCATGGTGGGAATCAGGACCTGCCTGAAGGCACCCCATCCCGACCAATCAGAGAGTCGCATCGTTCAACAGTCTATAAAAGCATGACAACGGGCACATTGAAGGTTGCCTTCTCCACACCCATCTGGAATGCTCCATCAGATGCTGGCAATACGCAATGTCTCGGTGTTTTGATGATGACGTTCGATGTTGGCGTATTATTTCATTCACTCAATGGAATCGGTGAGTGGAATGCATCCAATAAGCCGTTTGCTGTGGCAGTTATTGACCTTCGTGACGACAGCATTGATGGTGAACCTCTTGGCGGTCTCATCCTGGAAAATCCAAATCTCGATGGAGGTGATGTTGCGATTGAGGCGCAGGATGTCAGAGCCGATCCATTAATCGTAGCACGCCTAAGAAGGGCAGCGGCTCAATCGCCTCAGAAAGTGACAGCCATTGATATTGGAGGTGCGTTGCAACGTATTGCTGCAGCTGAGCCAATCATTATTCCTGGACGACCATCAGACCTGGCGAATGTCGGCTGGGCCGTGCTCGTGCAGGAGCGACAGGATTAGCGAGTCTGATATGGAGGTCTCTAGGAAAGAAGATCCTCAACCACATTCCCATGGACGTCTGTGAGACGATAGTGCCGTCCTTGAAATCGGTAAGTGAGCTTTTCGTGATTGATGCCAAGCTGGTGAAGAATTGTGGCCTGTAGATCATGTACATGCACTGGGTGTTCAACTACGTTGACACTGTAATCGTCAGTGCGACCGTATGTCATTCCTCCCTTCACCCCGCCTCCTGCCAACCAGTAGGTAAAACAATTTGGATGATGATCACGACCATAATTCTGTGGAGTTAGCTTGCCCTGGCAGTAGATTGTTCGACCAAACTCACCACCCCACACGATGAGCGTATCCTCGAGCATGCCACGTTGTTTCAGGTCTTTGATAAGTGCAGCCGTTGGCTGATCTGTATCCTTGCATTGTGCCTTCACGCCCTTGGGTGCGTTATTGTGAGCATCCCAGCCACGATGATACAGCTGAATAAAACGAACCCCGCGTTCTGCGAGTCGCCTCGCAAGGAGGCAGTTGTAGGCATACTTCCCAACATGAGTTGCTTCTGGGCCATACAGATCGAGGATATTTTTTGGTTCACTCTGAACATCGATAAGTTCAGGGACACTCATCTGCATGCGAAATGCGAGTTCATATTGTGCAATACGAGTTGCAATGGTGGGATCATTGAAGTGACTGGCCTGCTCAGTATTCAATCGAACTAACGAATCAAGTGTTCGTCGTCGCTGTTCACGAGTCATGCCGGGTGGATTGTATAGATCGAGAATGGGATCTCCCTGAC
>JBDOMS010000653.1:0-8121 GCA_039831735.1 Pirellulales bacterium | reverse complement strand
CCATTTGTTCGAATTCTCGTGATCGAAACGTGAAGTTCCGAGGTGTTATCTCATTTCGAAAGCTCTTTCCTATTTGTCCAATGCCAAAAGGCACTTTCACTCGTGAGGTATCAAGAACGTTCTTGAAGTTCACAAAAATGCCTTGAGCAGTTTCAGGCCGAAGGAATGCACGGTCATCATCGTCACTCGCCATTGCACCAATTTTTGTTTCGAACATAAGATTGAACTCACGCGGCTGCGTGAGAGTTCCAGGCTCAGATGCATCTGGGCCAAGAGTATCTTTGAGTGATACGTTATCAGCGAGAGAAAGGATGTCATTGTCCCAAACAATGTCGCCTGCCTGTTTTGCTCGAAGTCCAAAGCCTTTTTGGGCACGGTTCTGAAGGTGGGAAATAGCTTCATCTCCTGATTGATCAGTGACGATAAAAAGCCTCTTCCCCTGAAAAGTGGCCCAGCGTCCTTGCAGGTGGTCATAACGGTAGCGTTTTTTTGTCTCACGGCAGTCAATCATCCAGTCGTGAAAAAGATCAAAATGACCAGAACATTTCCAGACTCGTGGATGCATGATGATAGTGCAATCAAGGCCTACCATTTCATAGGCAGATGGTGCTCCACGAGGAATAGAAAGCTCATCGTGACCCTCTAGCATGTCCTTCCACCACGCATCTTTGAGATTTCGCTTCAGTGCGACCCCAAGAGGGCCGTAATCCCAGAAGCCGTTAAGCCCTCCATAGATTTCGCTTGACTGAAAGATGAAGCCTCGCCGCTTCGCAAGAGAGACGATCTTATCCATTCTTTTCTGATCGTTTTGGTGGTTCATGCTCTATCAGAGTTCCTTTCCTGCGTGATAAAGAGTTAATGAGGTAATCTCATTCGTAAGCAGAGATCAGTGCTCCACTTGCTGGACTCATTTTTGGGACAACGTTGCTGGAATCAATTGCTGCTGCGGGCATCAAGTCTTGCTCCATACCGATTGCGGCAAGGTTACGGCCGCCACGTGAGTCAATAATCTTCTGGAGCAAGGCTTCCCTCATTTCTGGATTTCGTAGGACTGTTGACTGAAAAAGATCCAACGCTTCTTGTGCAGATACATCGAACATATCAATCGATACACCATCAAGTTGAAGTGCAGCATCAAGTATCGCTCCCGCTCCTAACAGGTCTTCTTCGGTAATTTTTCCATCTGTACCAGCACACACTAAGTGGATATCACAGTCATTGAGTTGCTTCGAAAGTCGATGGCTATTGAGTGCCACGGCAGATCGATTGATGATACCCCCTATTAAAATTTCAGAAGCACTCTCACACGCATGTAACGCAGCAGTTCCATTTGTAGTTGAAAACACGATCATTTGACCAGACACGTTCTCCCGAGTGTACTCATAAGGAGAGTTGCCAAAATGGAATAAAGCAGGTTTGTGACCTCCCCGTTCACCCCCAAGAAGTGTATTGCTGCCTGCAAGGCTGTGGGCTGTTTCCAGTGAACGTACTGTTTTGACTTGCTTCGCGCCATTCGCAAGAGCAGTAATAATCGTCGTTGAAGCTCTCAGAACATCGATTACAACAGCGATCCCTCCCGCACATGCCTGTTCAGGCATACTATGAAAGCATGTATAACAATGCCAATTCAACAGAGTGTCTCCATGTCGGACTCAACAGTCACAGAAAATACATCGTCTAATCATATTGATAAAAGTGAATCAAAGGTCTGTGGAATGTTTACTGAGATCGCTTCTCGGTATGACTTCGTAAACCGACTATTATCCTGTGGCATAGATGTCTGGTGGCGGCACGTTACGGTATCCGCGGTTCCTCCGCCACCTCAGGGTTCGGTGCTCGATGTTTGCACAGGTACTGGTGATTTAGCAATGGCGTACGCTGCAAAAGCCTCGCCTGGCGTGCGAATTGTCGGCAGTGACTTTTGCCGTCCCATGCTTTCTTACGGAATGAGGAAGAGTGAGTCCGCTGGTATTGATATCGAATGGGTTGAGGCTGATGCAACTAAATTGCCTTTCCATGATCATGAATTTGATGTTGTGTCTATCGCCTTTGGTCTGAGAAATATTGTTGATTCAAAAAAAGGACTTTCTGAAATGGCGAGGGTTCTCAAACCGGGAGGGCGTCTAGCCATTCTTGAATTTTCTTTGCCCTCAAATAGTTTTATTCGCAACATTTACCTCTGGTACTTCCGTCATGTTCTCCCATTCATTGGGAATCGAATTACTGGAAATCACTCAGAGGCCTACACCTACCTCAATAAAAGCGTAGAAGACTTTCCATCTGGTGATCGTCTGAAAAAGATTATTGAATCGGCCGGTTTTTCGAATGTTGATATGATGCCACTATCTTTTGGAATAGCTACCCTTTCAGTTGCTACTCGGGATGAAAGTTATGCCTAATAAAAAAAATCCATTCGTGATTGGAATCACTGGAGCATCAGGTGTTGTATACGTCACAAGACTGATTGAGGTGCTGTTATCTGGCGGTTTCGAGATGCATGTTTCAATTAGTGAGTCTGGCCATGCTGTGCTGATGGAAGAACTTGGTCGAAACGTTGATTTGAATAATTTTCGGATTGAGGATCTTTTAGGCAAAAGCGAACAGATGAATGGTGTCCTGCATTATCATCACTATAAAGATTTACTGTCGCCCATAGCGAGCGGCTCATTCATTACCTCAGCCATGGTCATTTGTCCTTGCAGTGGAAGTACTCTTGCTGCCGTGTCCCATTCGATTGGAGAAAATCTCATTCACCGAGCAGCAGAAGTTCATCTGAAGGAACGTCGAAAACTCATCGTCGTACCGCGAGAAACGCCATTATCTCTTCCACAATTGAAGAATATGCAGGCGATCCATGAAGCAGGTGCAGTTGTTTTACCCGCTTCCCCTGGTTTTTATCATGACGCCCGTTCAATTTCTGATCTTGTTGATTTTGTTGTTTCTCGAATTTGTGACCAGTTGGGTGTGCCCAACAGCCTTGTGAATCGCTGGGGGCAGTAGGTGAAGTAGTGGATCTGAGAACATATTTGGGACTTGTTCGGTTTTCCCACACGATATTTGCCTTGCCGTTTGCTCTTATTGCCTTCCTCATTGCCGTGAGAGAGTCAATCTTAGATGATCCTACTATTCCATTAAGCCATTGGGTTCGAGTCTCAATCGGCATTCTTTTATGTATGATTTCGGCTCGAACCGCAGCAATGGCTTTTAATCGACTCGTAGACTGTGACATTGATGGGCGTAATCCGAGAACGGCCAATCGTCATCTTCCACAAGGACTCGTCCAAAAAAAACAAGTCCGACGACTTGTGGTGTTTTCATCACTTGTATTTATTGCATCGACGCTCTTTTTTTTTACCGAATTGGCTTCCAGTGTGTCTCTCTCTTCCTGTACTTGCTTGGCTTCTCACGTACAGTTATGCAAAGCAATTTACACGGTTTGCCCACCTTTGGCTTGGCGTAGCACTAGGATTGTCGCCTCTTGCCGCATGGATAGCCATTCGAGGTGTTATCGTATTTGCAGATCCCTTGGATAGTCTTTCGGCAGTTGTCCTGGCTGGGATTGTAGTGACGTGGGTCACCGGATTTGACATCATCTACGCCTGTCAGGATTATGCTTTTGATGTCTCAGAGGGGCTTTTTAGTCTTCCGGTTCACTACGGTGTTCGTAGAGCACTGGTAGTTGCTGCAATGTTTCATGTGCTCACTGTTGGGTTTCTCATCATGTTGCCCTTCAGTTCCCCCGTTCTTGGTTTTTACACTAGTTTGGCTATTGGTGTGATTAGTGTGTTGCTTGTTCTTGAGCACTGCCTTGTTCGTCCAAATGATCTTTCTCGCGTAAACCAGGCATTTTTTACGGTAAATGCAGGGATTGGGATGCTTCTTTTGTTGGGTGTATGTGCCGATGTCTTTCTCTAGGAAAAAACGATAGAGACGTTACTCTTAGGATTCTTAGCCGGTTAATTAGAGAGTTGGAAACAATCATTCCTTTTTGGATTTCACATGTCCGTCAAGAAAAAATTTCTCTTTGATCATATTCGTGAAAAAGTTTTTGCTGGGGAGCGTCTCTCTGGTGATGAAGCAGAGATGTTGTGGGATGATTCTGTGGATCTCCATGAACTTGGTGAGTTAGCTAATTTTGTTCGGGAGAAAAAGAATGGCAATAGTACTTTCTACAACATAAATACTCACCTGAATCCAACCAATGTGTGCGTCTATCGCTGTTCATTTTGTGCCTTCAGGGCTGACCTGAGGGAGAGTCGTGGTTACGTGATGAGTGATGAAGAGATTCTTGCTCGAGGTCATGAGGCAGTAGATGCTGGTTCCACTGAAATGCATATTGTTGGCGGTCTTCACCATCAAAAAAATTATGAGTGGTATTTGAGGATTATTAGTCTGCTTCATGATGCGTACCCTATGTTGCATCTTAAAGCATGGACGCCGGTAGAAATTAATTGGTTTTGTCATCTCACAAAAAGACCTATTCGAGATATTCTTCTAGAAATGAAAGATGCGGGTCTTGGAAGTCTCCCGGGCGGGGGAGCTGAAATTTTCCACCCGGAAATTCGTGACAAGATATGTGAACACAAGGCAGATGCATCAGAGTGGTTTAACATTCACAAAACAGCGCATGAATTGGGTCTGCGAAGCAATGCCACGATGCTCTACGGGCATATCGAAAATGCGTTTCATCGGACTGACCATCTTCTAAAACTCCGTGAACTTCAGGATGACACTGCTGGCTTTCAGACCTTTATTCCTCTTGCGTTTCACCCCGCGAATACCCAGCTTTCTCACCTTCCCAAACCCTCTGGTGAGATGAGTCTGAGAACTATGGCAGTTAGTCGACTCGTGCTTGATAATTTTGATCATCTCAAGGCGTACTGGATTATGCTTGGCCTTGGCGTCGCCCAAACGTCACTCTCCTACGGTGCGGATGATCTTGATGGCACAGTTCGTCATGAGTTGATTTATCATGATGCCGGAGCGGAAACACCTGAAATTCTTTCGGTGAAAGATCTCCGCAGGCTGATCCATGAGGCGGGCCGTGAGCCAGTAGAGCGCGACACATTGTATCGACGTGTTGATCGAGAAGGTGATCAATGGAAAACTGCTGAACTCCTAAAATCTCACCTCTAAGCGTTGTTATGCGGCACACTTTTTTTTCTGAGTCGATTCGATGGTTCCGTCCTCTTTCTGTCGTTCGCTGATCAGAGATCTTAATTGAGCTACTTCTTCGGTAAGTTTTTTCATCTGTGAATCCTCTTTTTCAGATGATTCACCTGTGAACCAGTTGGCAAGAATACCTGCCAATGCTCCAAAAACTCCAACGCCAAGAAGTAGCAAAAAACTTGCTACTACTCTTCCAAGGCGAGTGACTGGGAAAAGATCTCCATATCCAACTGTTGAAATTGTACAGAGGGTCCACCACACGGCATCTTCTGCAGTTTTGATAGTGGAATGAGGTTCAGTTTCAACAACGAGGATAGCAGTACTGGCTGTAAAAATTGAAAAGATAACAACCATTCCTCCCGCTAAGAGTGCATTTCGTGTTCGATAGTGGATGAACAGTGAGATTATTATTCTCGCGACCTTGATTCCACGGATGACTCTGAGAATTCGAAGTATTCTTGCGGCCCTCCCCCAACGAACAACATCGAGTGCTGGAATAGCAGATATAAGATCAATCCATCCCCAGGTGCACAAGTAACGAAGTTTGTTCTTTGATCGCACAAGGCTCACAAAAAAATCTATGAGAAAAATAGCACAGACTGCTGTGTCCGCCCAATCAAGGAGAGTACGAACTTCAGGATTGTTTTGCCCGACATCCCCTGCAGCGAGAAGACCTAGAGCTGACAGACAACAGAAAAGAATAAATAAGTTGTATCCAGCCCAGTGCTCTTCAGAGTCATGTGCTGGCCGCGTGCAAGAGTTTTTGTAATAAAGCGATACGGTTTTATCATTTTTTTCCAGCATGCCGGAATCGTACAGACCAGTTACAAGTCAAAAAACTGAGATTTTCATAATTCAATCCTTAAGTCTCGTGCAATAGGGCGATTGGGAAAGAATGGCATGTTCGGTAAACCGTTGTTGGTCTTTGAAGGTGAGGCCGTTGCCTGCTACTAAATACTGGGTTTTCGATAATCCAAACGTATTGCATCCATGAGGATCTGTTGAATGATTTCTGAGGAACAAGGTCAGATGGCAGGAGACGTCACTTTTCCGGAAGAAGATGGGATCCGTGCAGAATATTTGGATTTTCGTGACCGTTCTCGAGGAACACTTCAACCCGATCAGATTTCTCAAGAGATTAACCAAGGGAGATTTGTATGGATTGATATCGATATAGCTCTGGTAGATCTTGATATCATCAATGCAGTTTTCTCATCAGGATTGTGTCCTGATGTTGATATTTCACAAATTGTGAAAAAGTATTCAGGTTCCTCTTTTCCGACATCCACGGGTCTCACCAGAACGGATCAGTGTCTGCATTTTTCATTTTTTGGTGGTTCTGCCTGTGGCTCAGATGATAGTGGCGAGCGTTTAGATGTTGTTGTTGGAAAAGGATTCCTGATTACCTTGCATGATGGTCAGAATGCCGTTTTGGATGAAGTGCGTTGCGATTATGTGCATGATTTTGAAAATCACGCGGCCACTCCAAGTTTTCTTTTATATGAGATTTTTAATGAACAAGTCGAGCAATTTCTCATGATTCAGGGGAAACTCGAGGATGAAGTTGAAGAAACTCGACGCGCTTTAGCAAACGAAGTTGACCAGTCAGCATTTGCTTTGGTTGCGTCTGCCTCGGCAAAGCTTCTCACCCTTCGGCGACGTGCATTGCCTCTCCGTCGAACATTGGAAGAACTGACTTCACGAAAGACAGTTCTTGTAAGCGAAGCCACTCTGGCTTTTCTCAAAGAGATGATCCACACAATCGAACGGCTCTTATCTGACATTGCAGCAGATAGAGAGATTCTTGAGACAGCACTCAATCTGTCACTCACAGTAATGTCTCATAAAACAAATCAAACGATGAATCGGCTGGCTGTCGTAAGTACAATTTTCCTGCCACTCACTTTTATCTGTGGTATCTACGGAATGAATTTTGAGGTTATGCCAGAACTTGATTGGGATCATGGCTACATTTATTTCTGGGGCCTGTCTGCCTGTATTACCGTTGGTCTAATGGTTGTGTTGCGTCGAGCACGTTTGTTGTGAGCCAGAGTAAGCCAGAGCGTTAGAAACGATTAGCCAACGGATCCAAGATTCGTCCCTCGTGCAGACTGCTCCTTACGACGCAGTTCAACGAGTTCTTTGAGTCTGGCGTGCTTGGGTAAGGAAAGGCTTGGGTCATCAGCCATTATTGAGAGGGCATACTGATGTGCTTCTCCAATAATCTCATTTTCTTCAAATGGAATGATACTTGTGTCATCAGAATGAGACGATGGAGTGTGAGGCTCTTTCTGCTTGAATTTGAATTCACTCCCTGAATGACCACTTTGTTCTGCACCAAAAAGGCGTCCACTACCTCTCAATTGGTGATCTAACGCAGCTAAATCAAATCCATTATCACAATTTACAAAGGCTTCAATTCTCACCCCAACCCTTTCACTGAGTTCTTCTGTTGCAACGCCACAAATACCCGGTACCGAGCCGCGTGCTACCCGTCCTCGTAGTTGATGAAGCTGTGCGAGACCAAAGCAATCAGCATCTAAAATTGTCATCAACGTAGCTTGAGGGATATCGATCCCCACTTCGATAACCGGTGTTGCAACAAGTACATCGATCTTTCCGGAACGAAAAGCTGAGAGCGTCGAGTTTTGGAGTTTCGATGGCATGTTCCCATGAACGAGTCCAAGCCGGAATGCCTCCAATGGCCCATTTGCAAGTTGCTCATATGCAGATGCAATGCTCTGTAGGCCTCTTTCTGAATCTTCAATCACTGGTACGACAACATAGCCAAGCCGGCCATCACGCAGTTTCTTGCCAAAAAAGTCCCACCATTGTGGGAGGTTGTCCGGCAAGATGTGATACGTGCGAATAGGTTGTCTGCCAGCAGGCTGTTGGCGAATTTCAGAAATATCGAGGTCCCCGTAAAGGCTGTGTGCTAGGGTTCTCGGAATG
>JBDOMS010000445.1:0-8146 GCA_039831735.1 Pirellulales bacterium | reverse complement strand
GCTGATTAGCACAAAAACGAATCCTGATGATGCCAAGGCAGCGCGTCGTCGATTTCGTCGCACGCGGGTAAAGACCCTCACCCTTGTTGAAGAATTGAGCCTCCGGACACGGCGGGTTCGGCCTCTCATGAAGGTCTTGCGAGGCATGTCCGCCCGTATGGACTCGATTCAGAAATCATTGCAGGCCATAAAGGCTGGTGAATTGTCGTGTGACGACCGTGCCGATATGCGTAAAGAACTACGTGATCTCATGCTCTCGACGCAGGAGAGCCCACGATCGCTCCGCACGCGCGTAGAGATGCTGGACAAGTTGAGTGACGAATATGAGTTAGCAAAACGTAACCTGTCTGCAGCAAATCTCCGTCTGGTTGTGTCCATTGCGAAGAAGTATCGAAACAGAGGACTTTCCTTCCTGGACCTCATTCAAGAGGGAAACACGGGGTTGATGAGAGCCGTCGATAAATATGAGTATCGTCGAGGCTTCAAGTTTTCCACATACGCCACATGGTGGATTCGTCAGGCAATCACCCGTGCGATTGCTGACCAGGCGCGTACAATCCGCATCCCCGTACACATGATCGATGTGCTTTCCAAGCTTCGAACAACAGCGAAAAAGCTGCTCCATCAACTCGGACGTGAACCCTCACCTGAGGAAATTGCCGATGCTGCTGGAGTCGGCCTTGAAGAAGCTCGAAGGGTTCTCGATATGGGACGTCAACCCATGAGCCTCGATCGCCCCATCGGTGAAAGCGAGGACGCTAGTTTCAGTGAGTTTGTTGAGGACGAGACGGTGCAAAGCCCAACACAGTCCACAACAAACGAACTTCTTAAGGACAAGATTGATTCATTACTCAAGACGCTGACCTATCGAGAACGAGAAATCATTCGACTTCGGTATGGACTCACGGATGGGTATACCTACACGCTTGAAGAAGTGGGACGCATCTTCAGAGTCACTCGTGAGCGAGTTCGACAGATTGAGGCAAAGGCTGTGAAAAAACTACAGCATCCGGTCCGCTCAAAGCAGTTGGAAAACTTTCTGGAAACATCCGTCAACTAGTCCAGACCAGACAGGATTACTCGACGAACGTCCCTGAAACACTCTGTCTCACTCGAGGCTCTCGCCTTCGGCAAAGATGGCACAACGAGAGTCTGGAGTGAAAAGATCGGAAAAGGAAAACGTTTCCTCGTTTTTTTCTACTATTCGTGGTCAGACGGGGTGAAGTGCGGTACCATAAGAAACATTAAGGGAGTTTTCATATGGCCGTTCTTACCTCATCAGATGTTCTTCGCACGCTTCATAGGATGCATCGTCAACTTGAGGATTTACGTCATCGAATTGCTGCCGGACCTAAGGCCATCATGGCACACTCAAAACAACTGGATGCCAAAAAGACAACGCATGCCACGGTGCAAGACGACATCAAGCAAGCACGGTTACGTGCTGATGAGAAACAGCTACAGCTTCGGACATCAGAAACAAAAATTCTAGAACTCAAAGGCAAGTTAAATACCTGCAAAACGAACAAAGAATATCAGTTGCTGACAGATCAGATTGCCGCTGACTCAATGGCAACACAAGTACTCGAAGATGAAATCCTGGACAGCCTCGAGGAAGTTGATCGTGTGCAGGCAACGCTCCCTGCTGCAGAACAGGCTGTACAAACAGCAACGACGTTACTCGAAGAGACCAAGACACGCGTCGCCGCAGAGTCAAAAGAACTTGAAACTGAGGTAGACCGTATTCTCAATGACCTTGCAACAGCAGAAAAGGATCTCACGGGTGATGCACGTTCAATGTATGACCGTTCAGTAAAGCACAAGGGAGCAGATGCGATGACGGCCGTTGACGGAGAAAGCTGTGGTGGCTGTTTCCATCAGATTACTGGAAAGATGACTTCAGATCTGCTACTCGGTCAGGTTGTGCTGTGCCGTAGTTGTGGTCGGCTCATCTACGCCCCTGAATCTCATAACTCCTCAACTTAATCCTTGAGTGAACAGTGTACGTCACGAGTAAAAAGGTATTGTTTCATTTGCTGATTTGGAGATCGAATTAATGTCAGATCGAATCCCGATGACACGAACAGGATATGACAAACTCAAGGCAGAGGCAGATGAGTTGGAAACTGTTGAGATGACCAAAATAACCCAACGTCTTGCCGCAGCACGAGCAGAAGGTGACCTCAGTGAAAATGCTGAGTACCACGGTGCACGAGAAAGTCAGGGAATGTTACAGGCAAAAATTAATCTCATTCGTGACAAACTCGCTCGGGCCGTCATCGTTGAACGACCAACAGAGGCCACAGATGAAGTGGTCTTCGGTGCGACTGTCGTTGTGAAAGATCTCGAGTTTGGTGACAACGAGGAATTCGTACTCGTTGGAGCTGGTGAAGAAGATTACGATGCTGGAAAAATTAATGTTGCCAGCCCTCTTGCACAAGGACTTCTTGGTCGAAAAGTTGGTGAAAATGTTTCTATTGATGTGCCGGCTGGAACAATGAAGTTTGAAATTCTTGAGGTCCGCTTCGACTAAAGAGAGTACGCCAAGAGTTCACTTATTGTGATATTTGTACGTCAATAAACCCATGCGACGTAAGCCAGTCGTTCAACCGATCGGGCCACGATGCTAGTCGTGGGTCCTGCGAAGCCAGGCCGACGCCATGACGACCAGACTCATACACGTGAAGCTCGACAGGCACACCGTGTTTCCTGCATGACAGATAAAATGATACTGCGTTTTCAGCGGGAACAGCCACGTCCTCGTTCGTCTGAAAAAGAAACGAGGGAGGTGTTGTCGCCGTGACACACCTGTCAGTACTCAGGCGTTCAGCCAATGCATCGCTGTCATTGGGCCCAAGGAGATTCTTTCGAGATCCACGGTGTGTCGCCATGGAGTTTAATGAGATCACGGGATAACACAAAACCGCGACATCTGGTCGAGCTGACACTTGATCAACAGGGTCATTGACAATTTCTGTCTTCTCATCAAAGAGTGTCGCAGCCATTGAAGCCAGATGACCACCAGCTGAAAAACCCCACACACCGATTCGCTGGGGATCTATCGCGTAATCAGCAGCCTTTGCTCGAACCCAACGTATTGCCCGCTGCACATCCATAAGTTGAGTTGGATAGTGATATCCACTCCTCCCTAATCGGTAATGAAGCACAAAGGCCGTGATGCCTCTCTCGTTACACCAGTGAGCAATTTGTTTTCCTTCATGATCAACAGCAAGCCCTCCGTATCCACCTCCTGGACACACCACAAAGGCAGCCCCAACGCGTGTTGATCCCTCTGGACTCCAAACATCGAGAAACGGCTGATCCGTGGCTGCATGTCCATTCGCTCTTGGCGCACCCTCCGGCCATAAACGTTGCTGAATCGGTTCTGCAGAGGACGGAATACCACAAGCGATGAACAGACTAACGATGAGGTGGCAGAACTTGTATCGATTCATGGTGTATCCTCCAGGGCAAAACTGTCTTGAACTTCATTCCTTGAAGAGTGCCGTTCCAATGCGAATCATGGTTGCACCTTCAAGAATCGCTTCCACATAATCACTACTCATTCCCATTGATAATTCCATACGATCATCAACCTTCATTTCATTATGCAGACTGTCACGAAGTTCTCTTAATGCAGAGAATTGTCTTCGTGCCTGCCCCGAAGGATCATTTCCTGTTGGACAACTGGCCATCCCCATTAATCCCCGCACCCGAACATGCTGACAGGTTATTGCTTTCTGAATGAGTTGCCGCGTCTCGAGGAGAGTGACACCCGACCGCCGTTGATCTTCACTAATGTTCACTTCAATCAGGACATCACAATGTCGACTCTGGATTGATGCCTCTTCATTGATCGCCTTCAAGAGCCTTTCACTGTCAACCGTATGAATAAATGGATTGATGTGAAGTGTTCGCCGTACTTTATTTCGTTGCAAGTGCCCGATCAGATGCCAGCGGGGAGCCGGCGTCGAGTCAGAAAAAGCAGCAGCTTTCTCCCACAGCACCTGAGGCCGACTCTCACCAAGGTCGAGGCACCCTGCATCACGTGCTTCTTTGGCAATCTCAACATCACCATATTTCGTGACGGCAATGATGCGAACGCTCTCCTCTTGACGCCCTGATCGCCGACAGGCCTCTGCCACATTCGATTTGACAATGGAAAGTTGCTCACTGACGGACATCACTCAATCTCAATTGTCCGCTGCACCGTACCATTTGGAGTAATTCGTCCAAGCACATACTCACTTGAAATATTGAATCCAAGAAGCGTTCGATTGCGTGGAGCATCGAGAGATCGATACAGAAGCCAGTGATCAAGCCCTACTTGTACCCGATGGCCAGATGCCATACTCGGTGGCAAATTAATACGGGTATCTGCAACCGTTATTTGCCGCCAGGTGAGTTGTTCACCAAGACGACTCGCCTTCAAGTCGAACCATAGAGGAGCAAAGAGGCGTCCCATTCCCTGCTGACTCAATGCCAACGTTCCATCTCTTGAAACAAAATCACCCTTGTCACCAACTGACCGCCACTCTGGTAAAGCCAGCGGCATCGCAATACCGAGCATTGATCTATCCGACAGGAATATCTCTCGTGATTCCACTGCCGGCTCAATGTCGACGCTTGGGACAACAGGGATACTCGACGAATAGGAGAGTGCCCCGGCTGCCTTCTTGCCGTCACGTTGCGTAATAGCGTCTGCAAGAATGAGAACATGATCAAAGCATGATACCGTAATAGAACGTTCAATTTGAAAACCACCAACAAGTGGTGCACGAATCTCAAAATAGGTGGCAGCTCTTTTTGATTCCAGGCAGTTCAACTCCCATGGCCCTTCAGCCTGGAGAGACTCTCCGTCACAGGTGACATTCCAATTCCACGAACCGTCGAACATCACACGGTTTCCAGCAACAATTTCAAGCCGAGGCATCACATCTCGATATTCAACCAACACCCGCACACTATCCGACGTCCAACCTGAACGCAGCACCGACATCGCTGCTTCCGAGTCCTCAAAGTCTTTGGAAAGAATACCTCGGCCCATGAGTGACTTTGACTTATTGGAAACCAGTGCTCTGGCAGTACGGCGGACCTTTCGACGGGCTGAACAGGTCTGGGCTGCTTCCAGCAGTGGCGCAACCGTCTGCTGACCATGTGACGAGATCAACTGACCTCGCCGCCCGAGCAGGCGCAACCCAAAAGCGAGGGAGGCATCAAACAACTCATCCGTTGTTTCGTTCCATGGAATGTCTTTTTTAGTCGCTCCAACAGACCGACAGTGTGCCCAGCGGCAGATGCGTTCAACAATGCTGGCGGACCCAGTGAGCCCAACGGCCCCCTCACTTGAAACCAATCGCCCGATTTCCTCCTCGAGCGCAGTCACTGCTACTGACTCAAATAACGTCACTCGTCTATCAGCACAGAAAAGTCTTGACAGCACAAGCACAAATGCTGCTGATACTGTTTCACGCTGGTTGAGCGATGAACAAGCCTCTTCCCCAAGCGCGATACACCGGTTCAACAACGTACCTGTCGTCTGTGAAGCACGCTTTGGTTGAGCGAGCCACGCCAATCCCCACACAGCGCCCTCCCGAAGCACCCAGCAGTCATCTGACCGTGATGCCTGATCAGCCTGATCAAAACTAGAAGCGAGAACAGACTCAATCGCTTCAAGGGCTTTGGTATCTTTTGGATTTGCCGAAATGAGACGGGCGATGGAACGAAGATGCCGTTTCGCCTGGCGGGAGTCACACAATCCACCAAGCGATTTAAGTTGACGAACAACGGTACTTCGCCGAACGACCGGATTTTTGATCGTAGCATTCCAACGTGCTATACGAGTATCCTGTGTGGTCGTTGAACGTTTTTCTCTCTTTTTCTTCGAGCCTTGCTTCGACTGCCCCTTTGATGCCTTTTCTTGCGAGCCCTTTTTTTTCTTCTTTGAATCTTTTACAGCAGTCATATGGTTTGCCCCAGCACACGTGTTCCTGAAACACTCTTCCACAATCCCGAGCCCAAAGACCGGCATTCGGTACAATGGCCCGGAAGATGTATCCTACCATGAGATTTCTCACGTTCTACGACGCCCCCCCTTCTCGCTGTATAGTGAACTGAATGTTTGTGAACACCTCTTCATCAAATGTTTTTTGTTTGTGCACACAAGATCAATCATGGGTCGTGAGGGGACTGAGCCTCTGGTTTCACATACTTGTGCTGTGGGCCGTCGTGCTGCCAACATCGGTGAGCCAGTCAGAAGAAAAACAGCCCCCTGACGCTCATCCTGAGCTGAAACGACTATCTCCATCACACGATGTGTGGATTGATATCGAAAAGAAGGAAGTAGTAGTAGGTGGTATCGTCTGTCTTGATACTGGTCCTATTGAATACTTTGCATGCCCAAAAGACACGAAAGACTATGAGTCACTGGTTGCAGTTCGATCACCAGCCCGCTTTGTTCATGCGGGGCTTCTCGCAATTGGACTCACGCCAGGAGCCCCTGTTTCATTCAATCCGGACTACACCGCGGCCTCCGGGCCGATCGTTGAAATTCACATGCGATGGAAAGATGCGTCAGGTAAATCCATCCTGCAAAAAGCTCAAGATTGGGTTCGAGACACAAGAACAGGCACAGCCATGACTGAGCAGTGGGTCTTTGCGGGCAGTAGCTTCTGGCTTGATCCCGTTGATCAAAAAGAATATTACCAGGCTGATGGCGGAGATCTTGTTTGCCTCTCAAACTTTCCAACCGCCATGCTCGATCTTCCTATTCCGAGTTCTCAATCGAACACGGCCCTTTTGTTTGAAGCATTTGAGGGACGTGTTCCGCCTGTCGATACTCAAGTTGAGTTACTTTTCTCACCACAAAAAAAATAGTTTGATGAGACTTGACTCATGCGGTTCCCGTTTCCACGTGACGTTCAATGGCTCAGACTACCTGATACGACAGTGCGTAAGCACCTCTTGAGGAGTCGCAATGTAGCCGGTGTAAAACGGACCAAATTCGGCGTACCGTGCACTCGCTTCGTCAAATCGCATTGTGTATACAATTTCTTTGAGAAAATCAGGTTTTCTCGCCCAGAGCGTGACTCCCCACTCCCAGTCATCAAGCCCCACGCTCACCGTGATCAATTGAGTGACCCGCCCACCGAACGACATTCCCGTGCGCCCATGTTCCCTCATGAGCCGACTGCGTTCTTCAAATGGAAGTGAAAACCAGTTTTCACCAACCTTCCTCTTTTTATTCATGGGATAAAAACATGCATTTGGCCATGGTGGAAATTCAGGTTCGAGGCGGGCTCGCCGCATACTCACTTCGTGCGACGCATAGCCTTGTACCTTGGCCTTGAAGCTCGGACTATCCTTAATCTCACCTTCCTCAATAAGTCGCTCCGCATATTGCTCTACTGTTGGAACGTACTCACTTACTTCAGTCAAACTTACAAATGAATACGTTGGCTCAAGAGCCTTCCCGAGACCACCAGACACAAGCCGCTGATGAACAGAATCAACACGATGAGGAGATGGATCAACGGCCATAATTCCAAAATCCGCCTTGTGGCCAGGAACAAGCCAGACCTGTAAGCGACACGGCTGCTGTTCATCTTCATTCTCAGATGATGTGAGTGTGGAAATAAAGTCTTGCATGCCTGATATTCGTTCTGCATTTGACATTTTCGCCAACGAAGAATGATCAAAACGGTAGAAGGAATGTGTTACATGCCAACCGGTGGAGGGCTCGACTGAAATATCAGGGCCGGACGAATCATCTGACGTAGAAGCAGGACGTGACATAGGATAAAAACCACAAAAAAGGAAGTGACCAAACCAATTCTGACGCTCCTTCGAGTGTACGCTGAAGGCGTTGTTCCGCACAGCGGGACATATGGCTGTCCACTGCACCACCCATTACGGTAAGATACAAGGGAGGTGCGTGCGACCAGTCGCAAACACCTTTTTTGACTACGATCAAGGATGGATGTCTATTTGCTCTTATTTTCTGGGGAGGTTCAACATGGGACAGGCAATTGTAGATCCGGCAGAACTCAGGCGGTTTGCCGCTCGACTTCGACATTTCAGTGAAGAAGTCATGTCTCAGATGCAGATGGTGCAACCAACGAAGAACTACCTGGCAGCACAGCTAGGT
>JBDOMS010000575.1:0-1939 GCA_039831735.1 Pirellulales bacterium | reverse complement strand
AAGAATTGCTTCTGTGCCACCAAGAGATACCGTTGCTGCAGCCCCTTCACTTCGAGTGACCACGCCGGAAACCATTTGGCCAATCTGTTCTTCAAACTCATCGTGAATGGAGTCACGTTCAGCTTCTCGAATTTTTTGAATGATGACCTGCTTCGCCGTCTGGGCACCAATACGCCCGGCTAACTCTTGAGTGTCAATCTCAACACCATTATGAAAACCACTAAGTCGGCCATCTTTTCGATCAATCTGGATCGTAATTTCGGTTCCTTCCCCGTATTGCCGAGTGAGAGCTGTGACAAGGGCCGACTCGATCGCCTGAAAAACGATCTCCTTATCGATATTCTTATCGCGATGAATAGCATCGACAATGCGAAGGATTTCGTCAGGCTTCATGAGATTTTTGACAACCGGTTTCCGATATCAGACCACACTTGGAAATTCCAGGTGCACCGCATCCTGAGGAATGGCAGTGCCAAAACAGGGAACGCCAATACCTTTATGGGTGTCAAAACACCCAGAAAAACTAGGATGTTTGGAACAATATCCGCGAACCAGCAGCCTCTGCCTTCATCATTCAACGCAATGGGAAGACTACGGCGATCACTGGGGACTGTCAAGGAGCACGCAGCGCAAGAACTCGCAGAAAAGCTCCTAATTTGCCTCAAAAATAGCTTATTGATCCTTCCAAGCACGAAGAACCAGTGAACCGGCCTGACCCTGTGGCGTCACCGCAGAGGAGACAAAAACATCACCTGGAGAATCACCACGCTGAGCAGCTTTGACCGGGCATTCAGGCGACGACGCTTGGAAGTTGAGAAGAGGAAACAACTCCTTCCGCTGCATCGACAACATACTCGCAACGCACTCCACAAGTCCACTTCCGGCCCCAAGATTCCCAAAATGGCTTTTTGCGGCAACAACAGGGATGTCAGGGAGACTGTCCGCAAAGATTTCATGTAGCGCCTCAGCCTCATCACGATCGCCTGTGACGGTGCTGAGTCCTTGGGCATGAATATGCCCAACTTGATGAGACGAAAGCCCCGACTTCCTCATTGCATCTGCCAGCACTAACTGAAATGCGTCTTTACGGTTTCCAATACACCGCCGCGCACCACTAAATCGAGATGCATGTCCAATCACCTCCCCATGGATAAAGGCACCCCGATCAAGAGCATGCCCCAACTCTTCGAGCACAAGAACGGCTGCGCCCTCACCAAGCACCATACCATTCCGCGATTGATCAAAAGGACGACTCCATGCAGACGGATTTGGCCCTTCAAGCATAACCTGCTCGTTTTGGATCGCATGGACTGTTTTCATCGGGTGAACACGTGTGCCCGTTGATCCTGCTAACATCATATCAGCAGATCCTCGCTGAATCGTCATCACGGCCTCTCCAACAGCAAGATGACCACTCGCCTCACGTCCTGTAATAGAATTACTTGGGCCGCGCAGATCGTTGTAGATTGCGATGTGAGATGCTGGCATATTCGGAAGATATTTGAGTAACCAAAGAGGATTGAGCAGTGGCAGACCACTCTCAGCCCAATCTCCGAAAGAAAAATTTCCTCTCTCATTACGACATGCGGCAACACTTGCTGTAAAATCCTCTGGCAACGTGATCATATAATCAGAGCCAAAAACACATCCAAAACGGGCACGTTCATCCGCATCAAGTGAACAGGCACTATTGTGAAGCGCTCGCTGGGCGGCTGCGACCGCCATTTGGCTTTCACGACACATGACCTTCAGCCCCTTGCGAATCGCCTTCTTTGAATCTCCGGGCAGTTCTCCAAAGTCCTTGATGTGACCGGAAAAGCATCGTGCTTCCGCAGCATGCTTCAGTGGAATACCGGAGCAAGGAAACGACTCGATGGGAACGACTGCACTTTTACCCTCAACCAGGCCACTCCACAGATCGTCGAGCGTAAGCCCAAGG
>JBDOMS010000486.1:0-8154 GCA_039831735.1 Pirellulales bacterium | reverse complement strand
TCTCGTGCCCTGTGTTGTTGCAGGGCTTCTGGCAGGACGTGCGATTGTGCGAGTCATTCCTCAACGTGTCTTCGATACACTCCTTCTAGCCTTCACGGCATGTGCGGCGATACGACTGATTCTTCCGTAACCCCTAGGATTTTTTTCGAGGTTTCGGTGTCCAGTTTGGATTTGGCCAACGTGCTGAGTCGAGATAGTCCTGAACAGTCTCAGTAATGGATGGATGCTTTGATGAGACATCAATTTTCTCGGCAATATCGGTGTCGGTGTCGAAGAGTCGAACAGGTTCTCCAAGTCGGCGGAGAGCTTTCCATCTGCCTTTGTAAAGACATGCTTGTCGAAAGCCACCCTCATGAAATTCCCAATATAGAAACTCGTGCTGTTGTTGTTGTTTGGGGTTTCCAGTGAGTTCGGGCACAAGGCTCAGGGAATCGGTGTTTGGTGGTGGAGTCACACCAGCTAACGCTGCCACCGTTGCCATGATGTCAGCAAACGAACCGGCATACGCCGATTGTGTCCCTGCTGGAACATGGTCTGGCCACCAGGCAATCATTGGAACACGAATGCCGCCATCCGTGAGACTGCGTTTGATGCCAGAGTACGGACCAGCCGGCTGGAATCGCGAGAGGTCATGCCGGCTTTCGTTGTGAGGTCCATTATCACTTGTAAAGATGACAAGTGTTTCCTCATCAATTCCTAGCTCCCGAAGTCGATCAAGGAGTCGGCCAACATGTTGATCCATTCTCGTGACCATGGCTGCATGTCCCTTGTCTTGATCGGGCCATTGTTTATCAGCGTAGACTCCGAATGTTGGAACGTGCGCTCCGTTGCCAAGAGCACGTGACCGTTCGTTATTGGCGTGCGGGATCACAAGGCTCCAATACAAAAAGAAAGGACGTGCATCTTCACGACTGACAAATTCAAGTGCTCGTTCAGCAAAAAGGTCATCGGCAAATTCAATGGCTTCGGTCGCGTAGCCACCTCCAAATTCTCCAACAGGAGTGACTCGATTTTTCAGAGTCACTTTTTCTTCATTCTCCCAGAGGTAATCTGGAAAATGATTGTGTGCGCGGTGTTGGCTCAGAAAACCAAAAAACTCCTGAAATCCCTGGCGACGAGGGAGACCGCTTTCAGCATCACCAATATTTCCAAGTCCCCATTTTCCAAAAAGTGCTGTTCGATATCCAGCATTGAGAGCGACTTCGGCAACGGTAATGTCTTCATCGAGTAGTGCTTGAGCTTTTGGATTTATTCTTCCGGCATTCCCTCGGACACGAGTATGCCCGTGATGCTGGCCCGTCATTAGGACACTTCGAGACGGTGCACAGACGGTTGCCCCAGCATAGAAGTGTGTAAATCGCATGCCTTCGCGTGCCATCGAGTCGAGATGTGGAGTCTGAATAATTTTTTGTCCATAGCAACCAACTTCCCCATAACCGAGGTCATCGACAAGGATGACGACAATATTAGGTTGTGATGGAACATCCGCATGAGCAATGAGCGAAACACATGGCAGTATGAGAAAACAGAGAAGTTTCCTGAGTCGATTGAAATCCATTGAGATGGGTTCCTCTTCGGGAGCGGGAAAAGTTATCTCTCTACGCGCATGCACCAATGCGAAAAGCGGTGACATAGCAGCGAGTGGAGAGTGACGGCTTCACAACGGGAGTAACAGGCTGATCGTTCGTGCATGGTATTCCACGTGTTACAAGCAGGGCGATACGAAATGAGATATACTACACACTTTTCTTGCAGAAGACCGAAAGGGTATTGGCAATGCGTACTACCATGTTTGGATTAGTGATCATCTTAACATGTCTGTCTATGGCGTGTGTGCAGGCAAAAACCCGTGCTGTGATGATTGCTGGGGAGCCAAGTCATCCATCAGGCCAACACGAGTTCAATGCAGGTTCAATACTGATCGCTCGTGCTTTGAATGAGCAGAGTGGTCTTCCCGTGCATGTGGATGTGATTCACAACGGTTGGCCAAAGGATGAGTCAGTGCTGGAAGGAGCAGCTGCACTCATTATCTATTCAGACGGAAATGCTCGGCATCCAACGTTTGGGCATGAAGAAACCGTTGATCGTCTGGTTGGCGAAGGCATGGGGCTCATGTGTATGCATTATGCTGTTGAGGTGCCTCCAGGTACACGTGGAGAGTATTTTCAAAAATGGATAGGGGGTTATTACGAAGCAGGGTTTTCGTGTAACCCTCACTGGACTGCCGCTGTTCAGCCCGATTCAGGTCACCCCATCACAAGCGGTGTTCCATCATTTAGTGCAAATGATGAGTGGTACTACAACATGCGGTGGAGGAATCCAAAATCGAGTGTAGATGTACTTACCGCAATACCAGACCGAAATAGAATCAATCGATATATCCATTGGACACCAGCAGGGGAAAAGGCGTTAGGAACACCTCAAACCTTGATGTGGGCTATTGAACGAAAAGATGGTGGACGTGGAGTTGGATTTACCGGCGGTCACTGGCATCGAAACTGGGCTATTAATGATTTTCGTCGCATTGTGCTAAATGCAATTGTGTGGACAGCAAAGATAAATGTGCCAGCAGGTGGTGTGGTGTCGAAGCCAATTAGTGAGCGAGAGCTGAACGAGAACCTTGATCCAAAGAAAAAGATGGAACACATCCCGTTGCCTTCCCGGGAAGATCTAGGACAGCCACCTGCTGCTCCGATTGATTTTCGTTGGCCAGGAAAGCCAAAGAAATAGCGGACGTACATCACTTTTTGTCAGAAATCACCTAGAGTGCCCATTCTAAAAAAACGTTTTTTTGGGAAGTGTGGCCCTAGATCAGACAAGAATGAACCGGTATCACGATCCAGTCGTATATCGCAATAGGGACGGGAATGTGAACATTGAATTCTCGTCGGAAGCATTTGATCCAAAGGACCTTGGGATGGCCGATTTTCTTTTAGGAACTTTTGTTTTTTTCCTCTGGTTTGGTGGTTGTTTGGGTATTGTCAAAATAGCCGGCCCCAATAGTGATGATAATGACAGACAGCATCAGATGAGGATGGTCGGTTTCTTTGCTCTTGCCCTGGCATGGACATTATTTGTTTACCGCCTTCCAACAAAATGGCCAGATCCAGAAGAAAATCCAGATGGTGTGGAAGCCGTCGCATCAGAGCCAGTGCAGGCAAGTCCGGCATAGTGTTGGCATTGCACCATTAGATCTATTCAATCGTGTAATCCTTGCCAGTAAGACTTCTCAACACAGACGTCTGCCATGTCCGCAGTGAATGCTTAAGGCGTTGCACCTCTTCTTTGTATTCCTGTGAAAGGTCCGTGGTTTCTGCAGGGTCATTTTTCAAGTCAAATAATTCTATGACAACAGCATCATTTTTCTTTTCTTGAATGATGAGTTTCATGTCGTTTTTGATGATGGCACGAGCACCAAGAAAATCGTGTGGCTTGATTGTGAAGTGATGAAAGTTTTTGAAGTCTCGAGTCAATTTTCCATGTTGCTTTTTGATCAGAGGTGTTGTTCCCTGCTGAAGGGTGGGTTCAACATAGGGAGTTGTACTGTCAACTGAGGCGAGATTAAACTTCCAGAAGCAGATCGGTGATGACCGCTTATTCTTGGTGCCATCAAGAACGTGACTGAGGTCAATTCCGTCAAGAGGTCGATTAGGTAACTCTTGATCAGTAACGGAGGTGACAGTCGGAAGAAGGTCGCTCGTTGATGCGCGTACATTCGTCGTACGTGGTTGTTGAATGCGTGCCGGCCATTCGAGGAGGCCAGGAACAAGCGTGCCTCCCTCATAAATAGATCCTTTCGCATCTCGATGCGGGACACCAAGTGCACTTTCTGGTGACGTTCCATTGTCTCCACAATAAAAAAGGAATGTATTGTGACGCAGGCCGGTCTGAGCAAGATATGTGCGCAGCTTCCCTATCGCGCGGTCCATCGCAGTAATCTCAGCGTATCGTTCACGAAGAACTTCTCCCTGGGGACGCTTGATTGGCTCGCCAGTTTCAACTGAGGTGAGCCGTACCAACTTGGTGTATTTTTCAGGTAGCTCGTCGTACAGTTGTAGATCTCGAGATAATCCACGATATGGTTCATGAGGTGAGCCAAACCAAATGATCTGGAAAAAAGGTTTTCCAGACTTTTGAGAACGTTTGATGGTATCAATTGCCTCATCAATCAACACCTCAGAACTTTCACCCCGAAATAGCTTTGGGGGTGATCCATTTCTCGAAAATGATGCATCGATCTCAAAAAAATTGTCATGTGAAAGGCATTCATGGAATCCCATTGCTAATGGGCTCAGTGGTGAAAGAGACTTCACCGCTCCAACATGCCACTTGCCAAAATGTGCACAGTGATACCCAGCCTTTCTTAGTATGGTTGCGATCGTGATTTCCTCTGGACGCATCGACCATCCGGGAGCAAAAGTACCCATTCGAACGGGATGTCGACCGGTTAGAAAACTTGCTCGTGTTGGGGAGCAGGTAGGATGCGCAGCATAAAAACGATTGAAGCACAGGCCTGAACGCGCCATCTCATCAAGCACTGGAGTCTTGACATACGGGTGTCCGTTGTAGCCGGTCTCTTCCCATCCATGATCGTCTCCCATCATAAGAATGATGTTCGGTGTTGTGGCCAACACAGGAACAGCAATCAAGACAAGAAAAGTGAAAGAAAGCAGTGTTTTCATAGAAGTATAAAATAGGTTCCGCAGCAAGAATATGTTCTGCCCTAACAATTATTAGAGCCTAGAAGGGTTGACCGGACTTGTCGGTGGCCTTCCTCTGGCCTTCGTTTTGAAGTGATGATGAAGTTGTTCCATGATTCTTGTAACTCCTGCAGTTGGTTTGGCAGCAAGATTGTGAAACTCATTCGGATCTTCAAGGCAGTTATATAGTTCTCTTCCAGCCTGACCTTCATTCCATTCTGTATATCGCCATTGATGTGTGCGAACGCTTCGTCCCATGACCGGTTCCCCCAACCGGTCATCAGCTGGCCGAAGTACTTGCGATAGCGCGCTTCCATTCCATGTTGCGACGGGGAGATTTGGATTGCTGAGCAACGGTGTGAGGCTACGGCCTGCAACATCTTGAGAAGGTGGTATGTCAAGCTGACAGAGTTTGGCCAAGGTAGGGTAAATGTCAACAAACTCAACGATTCTGTTGCAAAAAGTACCATTACCTTCTGCATCAGGTGCGTAGATCACAAGAGGTGAACGAGTGCTTTCTTCAAATAATGTTCTTTTTTGCCAAATTCCATGGTGTTCTCCAAGGTGATACCCATGATCACTCCAGAGAACCACAATCGTTTTATCAGTAAGGTGATAGGTCTTGAGAGCCTGAACAATGCGACCAACTTGAGCATCAACAAATGACACGCTGGCATAATAGGCCTGCTTTGCTCGCAAACATGTTTGTAACGAAAGGCCATAATGAGGAACAGGATTGTTATGTGCAAAGGCAGGTATTGGAATGTCCTCACGGTCATTTGAGGGGGCGAAAGGAAGAGATACGGAATCGAGGGCATGCTTTGAGAAATATTGTTTGGGCGCGACATAGGGGGTGTGTGGACGAAAAAATCCAACCCCAAGAAAAAAATGGCGATGCTGTAGCTTTCGAATCAGGTGGATAGCTTCACTTGCGATCATGCCATCCGTCTGATCTACATCAGGTCCATCAGCGGCAAGCCAACTCAGTGAAGCGCTGATTTTCCGGTGAGGTTCAGCATTGAAAATCAATGATTCTTCTGCAACATCGCGTCCTTTTGGATTCACAACCTCATCCCATGACTCGGGATCATCAAGACCGTTTGTTCCAATGCCGGCTGGGACGTTGTAGTGATATATCTTTCCAACTCGTGCGGAATACCAACCATGATTCTTAAAGAGTTGGGGAAGTGTGATGACATCTGGCTTTTCTTCACGAAAATGACGATCGAGGTCATAGACTTTGATGTGATCAGGACGAAGTCCTGTTAAGAGTGATGCACGACTAGGATTACAGAGAGGGAGTTGGCAATAAGCATGGCGAAAAAGAACACCTCGCCGGGCCAAAGCATCAATGTGAGGGGTATTCGCCATGGCGTCACCACAGCAACCGAGAGTGCTGGCAAGATCATCGACAGCAATGAAAACAATATTATATCGTGAGGAAGTTGCATTCTCGGCAGTCACTGTGTCAGCAAGGTACAAAGAAGTACCTAGCAAAAGGACAAGAAGGACATGTCGAAAGCTCACTGTTCTTTGGTTGTGCATAAAGCTGCTTTTTGCATCTTGTTATAGGGTTTCATCATGAATAATGCCCGCAATCACCGGACCGCGAGTCGTAATCGTCCATTTGAAAAAACCTGGCTTCGCGGCTCCGGTGCATTGTATTGTGAGGCACTGCGATATCCTCAAGTTACCCAAGACTCGAATCAATGATTATATCAAAAACGCACTGACCGTATTCGCACAAAGTCGCCCGCGCCTCCTTGCTCCCCTGGATCGAAACGAAGCCGAATCATGGCGCCCCGATAACGCGCTGATTCTGATAATTTGATCTCGTAACGGTGAAATCTTCCATCACTTTTGATTGGAAAACGAACAAAATCATTCGGTGCGATCGTTGTTGCTCCATGACGCTGCCAATACAAAACTGCGGACCTGCTATCCGTCTTCCATGCACAGTCGATGGTGACCGTAGGCGCATTCTTCGCGTTCCAGAATGTGAATGGGCTTAATATCTGAGGGTCTTCAGCATCCAAATTCACATCCAACGAGTCACTGATTGGCCAGCCGTTGTCTTTCGTATTCACGCAATGCCATCCTTGTCGGTCTTCTCTGAAGATCCACGCAGGAAGTTCTTCTTGTCGATGCATGGCGGCACGTGTGCGTATCTCTTCAAGAGTTCCTGGAACCAACTCGTACCTGAAGTTGTAGGTAATGTTGTGATCAAGCGTCTCAAACCGTTGACTGGACAGATAGCCCGTGCTGTTGGCGTGCGTGTCACCTCGTGCTGGAGTTCCGGCAAAGCCTCCTGTGAAATACATTCGACAGGGCGTGACAAGGCCAAGGCCAAAGTCGTTGTGGTCAAGCAATGCCGACCAGCATTCGGTACCTTGCCAGAAGGACCACGGATGCTTTCCCTTCGATTTTGGAATCTCGGTCACATCAGCATTTTCAAACGGGCGGCTACCCGTATAGCTCACGACTCGACTGAAGCCTGCGTTCGCGTAGACAGCAGGCAGTTCTTGCAGTCGCGCCGGGTACTTTGAGTCATCCGTGCGGTTGTTATTCAACCGGGCTCGAACCACTACCGCGGTTTTGTCGAGTCTCAACCATGACTCGTAGGTGCAGTGGGCAGGAACGTTATTGAGTGGCCAATGCAATGGCTTGGTCTTCACGTAGATGGTTTTACCATCGTTGCGATGAGCCAAGACCTCGGATGCATTTCCGTAATCGTCACCCGCTTGTATTGGGTTCCAGCCGATGTGCTCCCAATGCTTAGCGGGTGATTGTCCCTTCGTGCTGTACGGACTCGGTCCGGAAAAGAAAGAAAGCTGAACCTGTCGACCAAGGTCAAAATTATTGATGAGATTATCCCCGCCATTTCGCGATAAGAATACGATCGCACCACCGCGATTGAGGTCAATTCCGACTTTGACACTGGTATTCTTGAGAGTACTCATTTCCGCATTGTCGGGTACTTGCGCGCAGACGGACGGTCCCAACAACATGAGCAAAAACCAAGGGCTGAACCGTCTCATAGTGTCACCCACCTACATTTTCGGTGTAACTATTTTTGAAGGAGTACATGACTTATAGGATGCATAGTTGGTTGTGCGCGAGGCATGTGCTGTCATGATGCTACCGAAGAAATGCGTATAAGGAAGTAGGTTCAGTACGGTGAAAAAACTACAAAAAGAATAATGTAAATGGTCGAACGCCCGGAAATTACTTTTCTCTGTTACGATTCCAAGTCATATTTTTTCGTACGTATTATTCATTTCTATGTTGAAACCTAAAAAGTCTGGTTTCATGCTCACCACAAAAGTGTTTCAAAAGCCACCCAGTGTTTCCTGCCATTTGCGTATTACCGATGAGAATATAGCTGAGTGCTTGCCCTTCAGGTGACCCATCGAGAAACATAAAAAAGAGTGAATGGAATGTCAGCGAGCACGTT
>JBDOMS010000671.1:0-1950 GCA_039831735.1 Pirellulales bacterium | reverse complement strand
TGTTCCAAGCAGTTTGCAGATAGTTGGATGGACGCATGAGAGGCGACGGCACTTTGCTTCAATTTCAGGTCTCTGGCATTTCATTTGGAACATGTTGGCTGTTGGGCCACCGATATCTGAAATTGTTCCTTTGAAACCGGGCTGTTGAGTCAGGTTTTTTATTTCTGAAATGATTGATTCTTTACTGCGGCTCTGAATAATCCTTCCCTCATGCGCAGTTATTGAGCAAAATGTGCAGCCTCCGAAACAGCCTCGCATAATCTGGACACTATTCTCAACGACTTCGAATGCAGGAATGCGGGCATTGCCATAGGATGGATGCGGCTGACGAGAAAAATGGAGTGCATAAACCTCATCCATTTCTTTTTGAGAAAGAGGTAACGCAGGAGGGTTTACAACGACAGACTCCCTGCCATGGCCTTGGACAAGTCGTTTCGCATTGAACGGATTGGTTTCCAGATGCGCAATGCGTGTCATTTTACAAAAGGCAAGTTTGTCCTGTTTGACAGATTCATAATTTGGTAGTTCGATCGTGTCAGGACAGAATGTTTCTGAACCAATTGGTGGCGGTTCACTTGCACCAAGGCGATATGCGATTCCCCGATAAGATCGCATATCCCGAAGAGTCTTTCCTGATGCAAGTGCACGTGCAATGTCTAGAATGGTGCGCTCACCCATACCAAAGGCAAGAAGATCCGCTTTCGAGTCCATGAGAATTGATCGACGAACAGTATCACTCCAATAATCGTAATGCGCAATTCTTCGAAGGCTTGCCTCAACACCGCCGGCAACAACAGGTACACCAGAAAATGCTTCGCGTGATCGTTGGCAGTAGGCAAGCGTCGCACGGTCAGGGCGGCGGCCGATGGCACCATTGGGAGAATAGGCATCATCATTACGAACCTTGCGATTGGCCGTGTAATGATTGATCATCGAGTCCATATTTCCAGCAGAGACACCAAAGAAGAGCCTCGGTTTGCCGAATTGACGCCAAGGTTCACATGAACGCCAGTCGGGCTGTGCTAGGACAGCCACTCGAAAGCCAGCTGCTTCAAGCAGCCGTGCGAGTAGACCATTGGCAAAGCTTGGGTGATCGACATAGGCATCTCCTGATACAAGGACGATATCTACCTCATTCCAACCACGCTTAAGCATCTCTTTCCCACTCATGGGAAGAGGCATCGGGGAGTCTGGTATTGAAAGGCAAAGCGACATAAAAGGACCTAAGAGACTATCTCAAGTGTACACACCAAAAACCGCTCTGGACGGTTAGTGGTATATTCAGGAAAGTCATTCCAAGGAGTTTTTCCGTGATTCATATGATCCGCTGTTCGATTTGTATATTCTGCATGGCTTCACTCATCCCCCAGTTGAGCCTGTCTGTCATGGCGGACGACGCTCCAACTCTAGAGGAAATCGACAGTTGGATCACGGCACTTGGATCCCCGCAGTTTTCAAAAAGAGAAGCCGCTACTCAAAGCCTCATTAAGGCAGGGACAATTGTCCTTCCACAACTCAGAAAGGCAATAGGTAGTGGGGACCTGGAAATGACAACCCGTGCTATCGAAGTTGCTCGTGATTTACTTGAGAGTGAAAATCAAAAGGTAGCCACGGCCGCAGAAAGGTTCCTTGATGACATCGCCAGTCATAACGAAGCTTCTGTTGCGGGATTGGCCGAGGCTACGCTTGATTTTCATGCCGTTGGTCTCGCTGATGCAGCAAAAGAAAAGCTCCAGTCGTTGGGTGGGAAGCTTGAAAGAGGACTACTGGTAACTGGTCAGCAGGGAATGCATGCAACGTTAGATGTTAAGTGGCAAGGTAATTCTGAAGATCTCAAACTACTCCTGCGTTTGCCTGGTCTGTTGATTGTGAGTATGCATGGGGTGCCTGTTGATGATAATGGTGCTATCGTTCTTGGTCGCCTACGCCGAGTTGCGAGGATAGAACTAT
>JBDOMS010000091.1:0-1952 GCA_039831735.1 Pirellulales bacterium | reverse complement strand
CGAAGTTGATAGTTTGTTGATCTCGCACCGCGGCAAACTGCTCTTTGAATCATATTTTAGAAGGGGCCGGGTGAACTATCCCCACTACCAGATGTCAATTACTAAGTCGTACACCGCCCTTGCCATTGGGCGAGCGATCCAGTGTGGCTACCTCACCATGAATGATCTCGACCGTCCAGTTTATGAATTCCTTAAGGAACTTGACCTGACACGATTTGCCAAGGGGGCCGCAACAATCACGCTAGCAGACGTAATGACGATGCGTTCCGGCATTCGAATTCCTCAGAATGTTCAGCAACAAATCAGAGCAGACACTGCCGAGAATCATGGGCAACACCAAGTACAGAAGTTCTTCGAACATACTGCACCTATTGCGGATCGGCCGCGCGAATTTAAATACCAAGGTATCGACCCAGCAATTACCATGCAGGTGCTTGAGGCAGTCGTACCCGGAGCAGCTCAAAACTTTTTAAAAAAAGAACTTCTTGAAAAACTGAATATTTCTGAGTTTCAATGGCCGGAAGATATCAACGGCCTACCGAAGAGTGCCGCAGGAAGCAGCATGCGTTCTCGTGATATGATGAAATGGGGACTGCTTGTTCGCCAACAAGGAAAATTCAATGGGGAACAACTTATTCCGACTGATTATATCGAGCAGGCAACCAGTCCTCTATGCGCGCCATCAGAGACAAACTCGTATGGTTTCTTTTTTTGGCAGAACGTCGCCGAGATTGGGGAAACAAAACAAGAGTGCGTTACATGTCGCGGGGCTGGCGGTCAGTTTATCTTTTTCTTTCCGAAACAAGATGTGATCGCTGTTGTTACGTCACACAACAAAGGTATGGGACCGCTTCTCAAGACGCTTCCAAATAAGGTCCTCCCCTTTTTTGAATGAGATGAACGAGTTGTGTGATGAGCAACAGAAAGAGAGCTATTTGACAGGTCAGAGTACATCGAGCATCTCAAGAATCGATCGTCCTAAGATCGTAACGGCGAGTAGACCAGCACCCGCCGCGAGCTCTATGAAAGCCGAGCAAACCAATCACGTCTCCCAAAAACCGCTTTAAAAAGCCAAAAGCCAACCTGAAAGGGGTTTCAGGCAACTATTCGCATAAAGTTGCAGCTATTCAGGTACCGAATCTTGTGATAAAGCCCGTTTCTCTGTACAGTCTCATTTGTACGGGGGCTTAGAATTCTTGTATTTTTCATCCAACATTGATGAAATCCCCCGAGCATTTGCAGAATTTTTTCTTTATTTACTTTTACTAACTAAATGGAGTTTCGGTCATGTATTCACACGATAAACATCGCTCTCGTGGCTTCACGCTCATTGAACTGCTTGTTGTCATTGCGATCATTGGCGTCCTCGTTGGTCTTCTTTTGCCTGCTGTTCAGCAGGCTCGTGAAGCCGCTCGCCGATCAAGTTGTCAAAACAATTTGAAGCAACTTGCACTGGGTATGCAAACCCTCGCCGATCAGAACGCGCGCAAAAGCGATAATTTCTTTCCCCCAGTGACGTACCTCGAAAGCGCATCAAATCCTGGCACCTCCGCGATTTTAGGTCCAGGCAAAAATCGTCATGGAAAAAATGTGTGGACATGGCACACAAAACTTCTTCCAGTTATCGAGCAACAGCCAATGCTCGACGCCTTAGGTGCTGTTCAAAATAATAATTTCAAATCACCGAAGCCAGCACTGTGGAGACTTAATGGCCCCAATGCAAATTTACGACCTGCATACAGGATTATTTCTGCATTCATGTGCCCAAGTTGGAACCCTGACATTAAAGATAAAAATGGAGTGGACTATCAAGCAACTGCTGCAAGCCGAACCACAGCAATTGGTTCAACAAATTACCGTGGAAGCACTGGTCGCGTGTACTGGGATGCAGCCTATGCGGATGCCCACAAGACAGCAACTTGGTTTGTAAATGGCCAAGGTGCTCTACGAAT
>JBDOMS010000271.1:0-1960 GCA_039831735.1 Pirellulales bacterium | reverse complement strand
GATCTGCTTCCGCTTTACTCATAACCAGCATAGCAGCAGCACCATCACTCAACGGTGCACTTGTCGCGGCAGTAACTGTGCCAACACGAGGCAAAAACGCCGGACTTAACTCAGCCATTGCCTCTTGAGATGAATCACAACGTATTGATTGATCTGTAGCAACCCAACAAATACCTCCAGACGATCCGTGGCCGAGAATAGGTACAATTTCATCCGCAAACCGTCCGTGTGATGTTGCATCAGCTGCTTTACGATGGCTTTCAATTGCAAATAACTCTTGCTTTTCTCTGGAAATACCAAAGGTGTTGGCAAGATATTCTGCCGTCATGCCCATCGAAATCATTCCTTTACTTGAACGTGAAAACACCCTTGGGTGAATATCGACTGCGGAATTCATTGGGAGATGATGCATATGATCGACACCACCAACGATATGTACGTCCTCTGCTCCGGCAGCAATAGCATGGGATGCCTGCGCCAGTGCCTGTAATGACGATCCACAGAGCCGGTTGACAGATGAAGCGGCCGCTGCAAAAGGAAGATCTGCGATAAGACTTGCACACCTTGCAATATTTCCTCCTTGCTCACCATGCTGTTGGGTGACCCCAATAATGACATCCTCAATGCTGCTTGGATCAACCTTGCTATTTCGGACAACTGCCGTGATGACTGACGCGAGGAGTTCATCTCCTCGCACCTTACGGAAGACACCATGTTCAGCATGTGCTCTACCAATCGCTGATCGACAGCATGCAACAACCACAGGTGAGTTTTCGAGTTGATAAGCTTTTGCATCCATAAAAACTAATTCTCACTGATAAATGTCTTTTTTGTTTGAGCCATTTTGACGAGGCGTTCAGGGGGAACCATGCGAGGCCCCAAATGAGAAAGCGGCTTCAGCCTTTGAACAATTTCTTGTGCCCCAATGGAATCTGCCCAAGCTAGAATACCCCCTCGAAATGCTGGAAAACCCAATGCATGAATAACTGCTAGATCGATATCCCTTCCATCTCGAACGATTTCTTCATCCAAAACCTGGATGGCTTCGAGCAGCATCGGAATAATAAGACGATCTATCAGTGTTGAGGGGCTGGGATTTGTTGGCTGAAGAGCATACGGCTCAAGAATCGATGATATGTTGGGGCTGGGACACTCAATCTTCGCCATCTGAGGATTCCCATCTCGCGATTTTTTGTAACGATAAAAGCCCTCTCCCGTCTTTCGACCAAGGCGCTCAGACTTCACAAGTGCCGGAATCACTGGGGAGGCATCGATGCGATCACCAAAAGCCGATGCCATCACGAGCCCTGCGTAAAAAGCAGTATCAAGTCCAATCATGTCATACAACTCGATTGGCCCCAAAGGCATTCCAAAATCACGCGCGACTCGGTCAATACGCTGCATGGGAACGCCCTCTCGCAGCAACTCCACTGCTTCATGGAGGTATGGCATCAGAATACGATTGACGAGAAATCCAGGACTGTCCTTCACAACAACGGGACACTTCCCAAGTTTTTTTGCATGTGCTACTGCAGTCATGACCGTTTCATCGCTTGTCGCAGGCCCACGAACGACTTCCACAAGCATCATTCTCCGAACTGGATTGAAGAAATGAATGCCACAAAACCTTGATGGGTCATTGAGTACTTCAGCTAACTTCTGAATCGGATTAGTGGAGGTATTCGTAGCAATAACTGTGTTTTTGTGAACAGTTGCTTCAATCTCAGCAAGCACGCTTTTCTTTACATCTGTTCGTTCAACGACACTTTCAATAACGAGATCACACTCAGAAATGGTGGCAAAGCGAGTCGAAATCTGAAGCTTGCCTGCGAGTTCCATGGCTCGCTCGTTATCGACTGTCTTCGTCGCACGATTCCAGGCAGCTTCACGAATAAGCCCACCGACTCCGTTTGCAAGTGACTCAGCCTGTGAGTCAACAAGAGTTACACTAAATCCTGAA
>JBDOMS010000242.1:0-8263 GCA_039831735.1 Pirellulales bacterium | reverse complement strand
GGAGTGTCGCACACAGTGCTTCAAGTTTTTCAGGATGAGGAGCAGTTGCTTCTGGCGTGAACATGATTTGGTTCTAAACTTGTCGTGATTTCGAAACAACTGATTATACTGCAAGAACTTCTGGCAGATTACTCTCGACTTCAAATCATGCCCGGAGGCCAAAAGCATGAGCAAGACTCACCAGACCACCTCAAGAATGACAGATGCGTCTCGCAAAACATTGAATCCTTCTCACACGTCAAATATTCACTCTATTCAAGGATCGAGACCATTGCCCCTTCAGTTAGATGAGTTGTCCCCACAAAACCTGTATGCCAAGTGTATGGCACTGGCCCGTAATCTGTGGTGGAGCTGGCATCCGGAGGTAACCAACCTCTTTCGTGATCTTGATCCCGTTCGTTGGCGTCAACTTGATCACAATCCGATCGCCCTCCTTGCAGAATTCACCCCAGAAAAACTTGAGTCTCGAGCAGCTGAACTCGTACTGTACAGTCGCATCAATCATGCATACCGGCAACTCAAAGAATATGTTGCCGCTGATTCAACATGGAGCACTATTCATGCCGGTGTACTGGGCTCCAAACCTGTTGTGTACTTCTCGGCAGAGTTTGGGATCCATGAATCTGTTCCAATTTATTCTGGTGGCCTAGGTGTACTTGCTGGAGATCATGTCAAAAGTTCCAGCGGCCTTGGCATTCCTCTGGTTGCCGTAGGACTTTTCTATAACCAGGGTTATTTTAAACAACAACTCGATATGGATGGGTATCAAAACGAGGAGTACCTTCCCACACAAATTGAACTGTTGCCTATTGAACCTGCCCTCAATGCTGAGCAAAGACAGATTCTCGTACAGGTCGATACTCGATCAGGCCGTATTTTCGCGCAGGTCTGGCGAATGTCTGTGGGACGTGTGAATCTGTATCTTCTTGACTGTGACGTGGAGGGGAACTCTCCAGAGGATCGAGAACTCACAAGCCGCCTTTACGGTGGAGATACCAGAACACGCATTCGACAGGAACTCGTGCTTGGAGTTGGTGGCGTACGTGCGATTCGAGAATTGGGCATCGTTCCTGGAGTCTACCACCTGAATGAAGGGCATTCTGCATTCGCAACTCTGGAAGCAGTACGTGGAAGAATGGATCGTGATGGCTTTTCTTTCGATGAATCTGTTCGCTTGGTAGCTCGACAGACAGTGTTCACCACACATACTCCAGTGCCGGCTGGTCATGATCGTTTTGATAGTACGCTCATGGAAGAACACCTCGGACCAATGCGTGATTCTCTCAACATCTCCCATGATCACCTTATGAGTTTGGGTCGTGTTGAAACTCACAATCATGACGAACCCTTCTGTATGACAGTGCTTGGCCTCAAGCTGTCAAAACGGGCGAATGCAGTGAGTGCTCTCCATGGTCATGTCAGTCGCCGCATGTGGACACAATTGTGGCCATCACGAATAGAGGAAGAAATACCGATTGGTCACATTACGAATGGAGTTCATGTGCCAAGCTGGCTCGCATGGCAGATGCACAAACTCTATGACCATGTTTTTCCAGTTGACTGGCTGAACCGCATGGGCGAATCAGACGTGTGGCAAAACATTCATCAATGCGATCCAGGAGAACTCTGGGAGACGCACTATGCCCTCAAGAATCTTCTTTTACAATTTGTACGTCGCCGAATGACTCGTCAGTGTCGACGGCGCGGAGAAGAAAAAGATGTCCTTGAGCAGTCTCAGTGTATTCTTGACCCAAACGTACTCACCATCGGTTTTGCTCGGCGATTTGCAACCTACAAGCGGGCTGATCTCGTCCTCGATGACATTGATCGCCTTACCGCACTCGTTACTCATCCTGAAAAACCCGTTCAGATCATCTTTGCCGGCAAGGCTCATCCTGCTGACGAGCCGGGCAAGGCACTCATTCAGAAAATTGCAAACCTTCGCCATGATCCAAAGGTAAGTGGGCGAATTGTCTTTATTGAGGACTACGATATCAATGTATGTCGACATCTTATCCAAGGTGTTGACGTATGGCTCAACAATCCGCGAAGACCTCTAGAAGCCTCTGGCACAAGTGGACAGAAGGTTGTCCTCAATGGTGGACTCAACTGCTCAATTCTGGATGGTTGGTGGGCCGAGGCATTTGATGGCCGAAATGGTTTCGCGATTGGAAGGGGTGAAACACATGCCAAGGATGAGGTTACCGACCAACGCGACGCGGAGGCACTCTATCATGTTCTGGAAGACGATGTCATTCCTCTCTTCTATGAGAGAGATTCGGACGGCTTACCTCAAGTGTGGATCAAAATGATGATGAATTCGATTAGTTCGCTTGCGTGGCGTTTTAGTGCGCATCGCATGGTAATGGACTACGCGAAGGCATGTTACGTTCCAGCGGCTGGTGGCATATCGTGCGACATGCACAGCCGATAAGCAAACCTTCTTTCCATATTTTCACTTCCGATCACACTCAACCATCGGCAGTGATTTATTTGCTATTGCTCGCTCTTCCCTGCTTGTGAGAACTCTATTTCTGACTTCAATTGCTGTATCTGAGCTGTAGCATTTTTCATTTTTGCTTCCACCGCTGCCAATTCAGCCTGTGCTGTATCGAGCGCCTTTTTAGCCTCACCAGCCTTTTTCTGTGCCTCAGCAACCTGAGATGCTGCTACCTGCATAGTTTCCGTTGAAACCCGAACCTTTTCAGACACGGATTTTTCAAGTGCAGCAATATCATGAGCGGCTGACTCAGCTACTTTGAGCCGTTCTTCCAACCGTGGTGGATTCGTATCCGGCGTTCCAACCATCTCACCCTTTTCAATGTTGAAAATGGATAATTTCCCAGCGAGATCACCTACGAGCAGACGCTGCCGATCACTAGATGCAGCCACACTCAAGCCGATTTCTGAGAGCGCTGGAAAATCACGCTCCTTATTTCCATCACCTTTCCATAAAACCACTTTTTTATCCCGACCACAGCTTGCCAGACGACCATCTGACAACCAGATCAGACCTTGGACTCCTCCTCCATGTGCAGTCCATTCCTTCATTTTTTCTCCTGTCGAACGATTCCACAGGCGTATTTTTCCATCTCCACTTGCGGTTGCCACAACACCCCCATCACCTCGCCACGACACCGCATTGATAATGCCTCCATGTCCCTTCAACACAGCACTTTCTCTCGCTCCGCGAGTCTCCCACAAAAAGGCATTGCCAGCTCGGTCTCCTGTAACCAACATGCGACCGTTGGGTGAAAACTCGACCGCTGTAATCCAGTCCGTATGCTTTTCGATTTGTGCGTCAATCTGCCCATCAGAAGTGCGTAGAAGGCGAACAACTTTTTGAGGACCTCCCAACGCTACGAATTTCTGGTCTGCTGAAATATCAGCAGCCAAAACCTCATCAAACTCATCTCCAACGACTGTTACTCGCTTTGCTGAAGCAACATCCCAGATAACCACGCGACCGCTCTTTCCACCGATACCACCACCCGCCAGAAGAAGCTTTGCATTGCGTGAAAACCGCAACGTCGTTACGTCACCCTCTGGAAACGGCAAAACACCTCGAAACACAAGTGAACTGGTGTCGAATAAAAGAACTTGACGACGACTTCCAACAGCTGCCACAGCGCCATTTGGTGATGACGCAAGCCCCATAATCGCCATTGGCTGACTACCACGCGACTCCACTTGGAGCGACAAACGTGGAGGCATCACGGGTGGTCCATCTGGAACCAGCACCGCATTTGGATCAAGCGCGAGAGAAACTGCTGGCTTTGCAGCAACCGGTTTACCACCTTTGCGTTCAATTGCACCTCCTGCGATCCACTTTGTTACGATCGCAAGCATAGTATCCGGAATACGATCAGCTTCTGGGGGCATCGTAGGCTCCGACTCATGGCTGACCAACTGCCAGAGATATGAGCCCTCAGCATCACCAGGAGCAATCACGTCACCAGATGAGCCACCTGCCATCATCCGACTATATGATGTGAGATCGAGTCCGCCAGATTGTTTATCTGGATTATGGCAGCTACAACACTTGTCGCGGAACACGGGAAGCACGTCTTCCTGAAACGTCGGCGGCGCATCAGCTGCAAACATATTCCCAGAAGCAACGATAGACCAGATCACAACAAGTAGGCCCGTCATCCAACATATTTTCATAACAACTCCTCAGATCATTTCTCACATGAAGTGATAAACAACATATCGAGAATTATCCTCTCAAGACTTCATTACAAATAATAAGAGCGGGAAGCGTCCTGGCTAAATGCTCAGCCTAGTGATTGAACATGAACTCCGGGGAATTCAATAACGCCCAGAACACGTCTTCTAATGCCTGCCCGCGATCACCAGCAGCCGCAACTGTTGCAACCGTATCATTCCGTTCTCCTTCAGACGGAGACCGTCCGAAACAACGCGTGAAGAGGAGATCAGTAATCTCAGGATCTGTCTTGCCTTCCTTCACCCAGTTCGCAACAAGGCCTCCTTCCTTGATCCGATTATTCGCTGAGTCACCATTCAAAAGATGCAAGGCCTGCGATAGGCTTGGGTCCATTTTGACCGCACAGCTACAAACGTCTTCTCGGGTAGCTCGACCAAATGTTGTGAGAAAGTATGTGGTGGTTCGTCCATCAGCAACTTGGACAGCCCGTGAACCGAGAGGCAATCCCGGAAATTTATTCTTCGTTCCCGTAACTTGCGCCAGCACATCAAGAAGCACTTCTGCACGAATGCGACGAACGGATGCATGGGAAAAATTTGTCTCATCTAATTTATTGGTCTCATTGAGTTCACACGATCGCTGATATGCCTGAGACATCACGATATCTCGCACCAGCCCTCGAAAGTCCCACCCGGTTTCAGACAAACGTTGCCCTAATGCATCAAGAAGCGGGCCATTCGATGGAGGATTACTGACGCGAGCATCATCCGGCTCATCAACAATCCCTCGACCAAAAAAATGGGTCCATGCAATATTCGCAACATGCTTTGAAAAATAAGGGTTTTCCGGTGACGTCATCCATTCCGCGAGCGACTCTCGCCGATCTTGTGCCTTGACCTCGGGAACATCGCCCCCCAGAAACTTGGGAGCAACAGTTGCTCCTGTCACAGGATTCTTCGTATCGCCAGAACTGTTGTCGTAGACAATTGCCTCACGAGGATCGGCACCCCTCTTTCTGGCAATCTGTTTGAAAAATGCAGCAAAGCCGTAATAGTCGTCCATTGTCCAACGATCAAACGGGTGATTATGACACTGGGCACACTGAATCCGCATTCCAAGAAACGCCTGAGCTACATTTTCCGCAAGCTTGAGAGTATTCCGCTCTGCTTGAAAATAATTTGTAGGAGGATTTTCAAACGTTCCGCCTTTTGCAGTAATGAGATCTCGCACCATCTTGTCAACGGGTTCATTTGCAGCGATCCTTCGATCCAACCACTGGTGGTAAAGAATTGCACCCTTGGGATCAACAATATTGTTGATGGAACGGATCTGTAGAATCTCTGCCCATTTCATTACCCACAGTTCAACGAATTCCTTTCGGCTCATCAGAGCATCAATGACATGCGCCCTCTTATCCGGACGAGCATCCGCCAAGAACGCCTCCCGTTCCTCAGGAGTCGGCACAAGACCGACAAGATCGAGTGTGACACGACGCAGGAATGTTTCATCACTGCAGATGCCACTAGGAGCAATCCGTAATGCAGCCAGTTTCGTGTTGACGAGATCGTCGATCCATGTTGGGTTCTCCTGCGGAGGAAACTCAAAGGAGAGATCTTTTGGAACAACCACAAAAGGCCGACCAACAGTAATCGTGTCATAACGAGCCATCAAAAATGCTTCACCCCGGCTTCCGCTCGAAACGAGGCCGACTGGTGAGATTTTTGCCGTCGAATCATTATTCGAACCATACCAGCACAAATCAGTCACATCACGATCAGTACCGTCTGCAAACTTGGCTACGGCAACCATTGGCTGATTCACACCTTCTCCAGCCAACAGAGCCGTCGGTGGGTACAGGTCAAGACCGACAAGCTCCGAGACAGGGCCCGGATCGTCAGGTGCTCCTGCAGCAATCCAACGAACTAATCGATCTGCCAGATCACTCTGCAACTCAAACCTCTTCCCTCCCGTGTGCGGAACCGCACCAATAGCTTTTTGCACCATCAGGCTCTGAGAAGGATCACCAATATCAATTCGCCGACCAGGAAACTCACGAGTGATTCTCTGATAATCACCTGCCGGATCAAAACCAAAGAGAGAAAGCCGAAAACCGTCCTTGCCACGAGCGGCACCATGGCAACTCCCCATATTGCAACCAGCCCGAGCAAAAACTGGCATGACGTCTAACCGAAAGGACAACGGAGGCGCAGAGGTAGCCGACACAACCTTGAGAGGTATTTCTTTTGCTTTCCCTGCATGCTCAACACGGATTACAGCCTCACCGTCTGCTTGAGGGCGAAAGATAATGCTGCCATCAGGACGATCTATCGCCGCCAGCGATGGATTAGTTGGTGTCACAGAAACAGCTGCAGTAATGTCTTCCGTCCGACCATCCGTATGTAACGCTTGCACGATAATACGCTGCCGATCTCGCGAGGAATCGAGCTGGACCTTCGGCGGAAAGACGTCGATGGAGACCACGTCAGCCTTGAGCGCTGCCCCACAGACAAAAAATGCGAAGATGCACCAAAAAGACCGTCTCATGTACCCTCCTCCTTTGTATCCTCAGGCGGCAGCGGCTTATCAATCCTCAAGGACGTCGCAGGTGTTTGATGAATCATCATCGAATCACCCTTGGGAACCTCAATACGACAAAAAACATTATGTTTCCCTGCAGGCGCATCAGCGGCGACTTTTACAGGAAACTCGATTGATTCTTTACCGGCTGCAAGATCCAACTCAGGAGCCTCAGTCTTCACTGGGAGCCCCATCAACCGAACCTTTGCCGTGCCTTCAAAACCGGTCGGCTTGGTTGCCTTGAAAATGATCTTGGTTTCCTGTCCTTGCTCAACTGACGCCTTTTCTGCTGCCAGCTCAACCAGCGGCTCGACGACCGAAAGCGTCACCGGACGACTAGCAATCCAACTTCCGCGAGCCGAACGCTTTGCTATAGCAGACAGGTCCTTTTTATCTCCGGAGCCTGCCCGCACTGTTGCGGCGACGGTGATCTGCCAATCTTTCACTTCAGCACTGGACGATGCGCTGAGAGGAACAACTGCCTCCGACTGATCACCTTTCACCTCAACAGTAGAGGCACCGATTCCAGGCGGCTTGAACGGCAACTCCAGCCGAACGTTTCCATTAAAACCTTCAACTCGGTTGATCTTCACCTTCAATTCCATGACACCCCGACGGGCTATGGGAGTGGGTGGCTGGATAACCTCAATGGACACCGGAGCAGGTTCGACCACCGCGACCGCCAACCGATCCCCAATCGCTGTTCTGTATGGAGTTCGATTTGGATTCCCAAAAATCATATCCGTTCCCTGACGCATCCCCCCAACAACACTTGAAGACTCCCCCTCCCCTCGTTTTGCTGTGATCGACGCCATTGAGGTACCAAACGGAGCATCACCTGAAGCCTCGAAAACAACAACACCGCCGGGAGCCGGAGGAGTCAGCGGTGCAACCATTGCCTTCACGCCAGCAGGAAGATCCCCAAACTCTAGTGCAACCGGGTCGTTGCAGTCATTTCGTGATGCATTCATGTAAATTGCCATACGATTGCCACGAGGCACCGCTACCACAAGCCTTCGCTGGGTTTTTGTTTGTTGCGGCGGAACAGACACGGTCACAGAAGGAGCCATCGGCTCAACATCCAACCAATAGATAAAGTCTGGGCCACCTCGCTGCTGAAATTCGTTCACCCTCAAAACAAACGCCCCTTCCTCCGGGACTGTGAGCTGCACAAGGCTATCAGGGCCACCCGAATCATCATTTCCGGTAATGCGAGTTCTCTTCTCATCATCCCTATACGCATTCACCACCAGATCAACAGGCGATCCGAGACGACGACCCCAACCAGAAACTTTCCACTTACTCCCTTTGGGTGCCTCAACTCGAATGTAATCAAGATCACCTGAGGTATCCATTCGCCCATACAGCGCAACCGGGGCCTTCACCTTCACAGCCTCACCGTGACTTCCAGCAGGCTCCTGCACTGCCACGATCGGCGCATCTGTCACCCGAAATGGAACAGCCAACGGAGAGACTTTTCCGTCACGAACCGGACAAACGCGAGACAGACCATCCAGT
>JBDOMS010000087.1:0-1967 GCA_039831735.1 Pirellulales bacterium | reverse complement strand
GTGTATCGTAGCACCAAAACTTTGTGCAGCATCTTCGATGACAGGTATCTCGCCGTATTTTTTTGCGATACAGTTAATTTTGGTCATATCAGGAATCTGACCATAAAGACTGACTGGCAAGATGGCCTTTGTTTTGTCAGTTATTTTTTCTTCGAGAAGACTTGCGTTGATCAGTCCTGTATCGCTTTCAACATCCACAAATACAGGTTTCGCACCCAGCAGTACAATAACTTCTACTGTCGATATAAATGTGAACGGCGTTGTTATGACTTCGTCACCCGGTCCTATGCCAAGAGTCATCAATGAAATAAGAAGGGCCTCTGTGCCACTCGAAACTGTTATACAGTGACGTGTGCCAACGTACTTCTGTAAAATATGTTCTAGTTCTTTTACTTCGGGGCCCATGATGTATTGGCCATGGGCAAAGACAGCTGCCATTCGTGATTGAAGTTCCTCACGAATGACATCTTGCTGGGCTGATAGATCGATAAATTGCATTACGTTTAGCTCTTAAAACTTATCAGGCAGCACGTTTTACTTCACGGCCAGACAGAATATATGGAATACCTACTGAATCAGCCGCCTTAGCGTTATTAGCCTCGAGTGGCAGATTTAGTCGCTCGCCATGCTCACTCATCCATCCTATTTGTCTTGCAGGAACGCCTGCCATTAATGCATAAGGTTTGACATCACGATTTATGACTGCACCAGCACCTATAAAGGCGTATTTCCCAACTGTTACGCCACATACGATTGTGCAATTAGCTCCCAAGGTAGCGCCTCGCCTCACGTGAGTTGGACGATACTCGTCTTTTCTCGCCACCTCAGACCTCGGGTTATAGACATTTGTAAAAACCATACTTGGTCCACAAAACACATCGTCTTCAAGCGTTACTCCTTCATACACAGAAACATTGTTCTGAATCTTTACATTGTTACCAATGTGTACTCTTGGACCAACGACAACGTTCTGACCAATTTTGCATTTCGATCCAATCTTTGAGCCAGTCATTACGTGGCAAAAATGCCAAATAGCTGTTCCAGAATCAATCTGTACACCCTCATCAATATACGATGATTCATGCACCCGGACTGAGACATCGTTCATCCATGAATTAAGCGTAGTCATGAGGCTGCTCGCAATATTGGAATTTGTTGTGATGCTTTTCCACCACTTAGTATGGGATGGATGTTTTTAGAATCTGTAACCGGCATTGAGTTAATGCGGTCCACCAACTTAATGGCCGGTACTGCCTCCTGGATTCCGACACCATTGCCTGCGAGAATCTCTTTGTAAGCATTGGTATGAAGATCCGTAAATCCATCTGAAAATTCAATTTCTTCACCGTCCAGAGTCATCGATCGATGCGCGAACTTGCCAGCAAGCCGTGCATGCTGAGGAAGATCTGTCTCATTGACAGACAAAAACCAGCGAACATAAGCGTGTTCTAATTCGATAAAGCCGGACATTCGACGAGGCTCTTTCAGGTGCACCTCAGTTTTTTCGACATCCCCGAAAAGCCAGATCAAAAGATCAAAAAAATGAACGCCTATATTCATGGCAGGACCACCTGACTTTTTTTGATCGCCTTTCCAGGAAACGTCGTACCATGCACCACGACGAGTAATATACGTAAGTTCGACGTGTCTTTTATGACTTGGACGTGATTTATTTATGTCTTCACGAAGTTGTTTCAATTTTTCTAAAAGACGTAATTGCAGAATGTTGTACACGCGACACCCGTGTCTAACTTCAAGTTCTGATATTACATCAAGATCATCAGGACATAGGACAAGAGGTTTTTCACAAATTGCATTAGCACCAATTCTAAGTGCAAATCTAATATGTGAATCATGAAGATAATTTGGTGAACAAATTGAAACATAGTCAATTTTTTTCTTAGTTTTTTCTCTTTTTTGTTTTTCAGCAAATCTATCTAATCTTTCAAATTCAGTGAAAAAATCAA
>JBDOMS010000152.1:0-8297 GCA_039831735.1 Pirellulales bacterium | reverse complement strand
GAATTAATCTCGATGAGTGCGATATTACAGAAAAATTTGCAAGAGCATGGCGGGAGCAAGAAATCATCGACTCCCTTTCAGAGTGCCCATTCAAGACATCTGAGCATCGTGAAAGAGAACGCTGGCGAATAATTGTTGAGGATGTTTTCGATTGTCACCCCTCGAGTCATTTGATTTTCGATGAGCTTTGGAGCCACTTTGCTGATCCTTGCTCGTGGCGGCCTCTTGAAGAGGGTATTCAAAAAGTTTTAGAAGTAAAAAAATCTGGCGGAGTTATTGCGTTGGCAAGCAACTTTGATCAGCGACTTTTCCATATTGCGAAGTCTGTGTACCCACTAACAAGTGCAAAGTATGTTTTCGCTTCTTCGGAGTTAGGGTGGAGAAAGCCTGCCATTAATTTTTTCCGTGCCGTTGAACATCGACTCGGCCGTCGATCAGAGGAACTTACTCTCGTCGGTGATGACCTAGAACTTGACATTGCAGCTGCTCGCAGGGCTGGGTGGCATGCCCATTCAATCGCAATATCCTCCGCATAGAGGCTATCATGATAACGTGAGGGGCTCAGAAGCGTGAGTCTTTCGTGTGCGTAGCGTCCGAATGTTGGGATTGAGTGATGTCAAAAAAAAAGGATTCATCAAGTAGTGACATTACCGCATTTCATTTCGCTCAGGGAGAGACTGATCCAGGCTGGTTGCCATTAGATACCAAGTCAGGAGAAGGGCTTGAGCAACGATATTACATCGGTCATGAAATTGGCCGCGGTGGCATGGGTGTTGTGTATGAGTCTTGGGATTTGCACTTGCAGCGATCTGTGGCAATCAAACTCATGGACAAGTCGCAGCGTGGACATTCCGGAGGAGTACAGCGATTTTTTCGAGAAGCCCGTATTGCAAGTCGTATAGATCATCCTGGAATCGTACCTATTTATGAATTTGGACTGACGTCAAAGCATGAAGCATTTATTGTTATGCAGTTGCTTACAGGACGAACATTTCGGCAAGTTTTATCAGGGATGGCAGATCGGGAAAATACTCTTCCATCACTTTTGTCAATCTTTCATGACGTCTGTCGGGCTATCGCAAGTGCACATGATGCTGGAGTCATACACCGAGATCTTAAGCCGTCAAACATCATGGTCAGCCCGTTTGGTGTGGTTACCGTTATGGACTGGGGAGTGGCAAAGACGACTGAGAATGATGAAGATAATCATGAGGATATAACAGTTCCAGTAACACGTGCTGCTGATGACACGGCACTCAAAACACAAACAATGGCTGGAACAATCTTCGGGACTCCTTCATATCTAGCTCCAGAACAGGCTCGAGGTGAGTTGGGAAAGGTGGACTGTCGTGCTGATGTGTTTGGTCTTGGGAGTATTCTGTGTGAAGTGCTTACAGGCTTTCCAACATTTGTTGGTTCACATGGAGATGCACGATGGCAATGTGCAAGAAATGGCGATACTGCAGATGCACTCCGTCGTTTAGATGGTTGTGGAGCTCCTGCAAATCTGATTGTACTTGCAAAACAGTGCTTAGCTGTTCATCGAGAAGATCGTCCAGCAAATGCCCGTGCTGTAGTTGATGCGTTATCATCGTATTTCGAGTCAGGTCGAAGAAAAGCTGAATATGATCTGCTTCAGTTTTTTGATCTTTCGGTAGATCTTTTCTGTGTCACTACAACAGATGGAAGCTTGAAGCGAACGAATGATAATTTTCTTCAACACACAGGACTCAAAAAAGAATCCCTGACATCTAAAAAATTTATGGATTTTGTACATCCAGATGATGAGGTGCAAACATATGCAAAATTAGAGCAACTACGACTGTCACATGTATCCCATGTTTTTGTAAATCGTTTCATGTGTGCTTCTGGAGGATATATCTGGCTTGAGTGGAATATTCGTGAATCTCTTGATGAACGAGAAATCTATGCAGCAGGACGTAATGTAAGTGACAGGATTGTTGCAATTGAATTGAGAAAATCCATAGAGCAGGAAAGAGGAAAACTCGCAGCATTTGGAGCAGCTATTGGATTATTTCTTACATCTCATGGTGCATTGCAGGAGCGCCTGCAAAGTGTCGTTGAAGAAGGGGTTTCACAACTCGATGTTGTGGCTATGGAGGTTTGGCAGTTGAGTGACGATGAGGCAGGCCTTAAATTATTGGCATCAGAAGGAGTCACGACAGTAGGGCATTTGACATGTAACGACATGCCAGTTGGGGAGGGGATAATCGGAAAAATTGCCCAGTGCCGTCAGCCGCTTCATGTAGAGAAGGGCAGTGCAGATTGGGAAAAAATCAATATGACAAAACGATTAAATCGCTCTGACATAGTTAGTGTTGTTGGATATCCACTCCTTATCGCAGATCAACTGGTAGGTGTATTGACAATCTATGATGACAGTCCAATGTCGGAATTACTCGTTACAGCTATGAGTGGTACCGTGGCGAGTCTTGCCTTGGCAATCAAAGCAGGAGAGATCGAGTAAGTGCAATCTCAAAAGAAAGGCCAGCTAGTCTGTATGGCACATACCACGAAGTGTTGTATAGTCAGTTTTTCCGGTGCCAAGAATGGGGATCGTGTCGAGGTGACGTACTTCATCGAGTCGCATGACTCCGCGAAGACCTTCTGACAGGAGTATTTCCGAAGCCTCACGAAGAGATAGCTTCTGTGTTGTAAAGAGAACAACATGTCGGCCGTTTTCAGTCTCAATGCCTTCAACCGCGACCCGAGGACCATTTTCGTCAGCAGGGAATCGTTGTTGGAACGGCTCCTCAAGGGCCGGGAGTGAAATCATCTCGCCACCAGCTTTAAGAAAGCGTTTGAGTCGTCCACGAAAACGGAGGTACCCATCATCATCCTCGGAAACCAGATCCCCTGTGCGATACCATGTTTTCCCGTCCGATTCTACAAATGGTGAAGGTCCGTCATAGCGGTGATATCCATTGAAAATGGAGGGCCCGCGAACGAGGAGCATGCCTGTCTCGCCCTTCACAACAGGCTCCTGTGTATCCTGATGAATAAGTCGTGCCTCGACATGTCCAACAGGTAGGCCGATACTACCAAGTTTTGTTTTTTCAAGTCTGTTTGCCGCAACAACAGGTGAACATTCAGTAATGCCATAGCCTTCTAAGATAACGGCATCAGGGGCTTTTTCTTTGCAGAGATCAAAGATTTTCTGCGGACATGCTTCAGCACCCGTAATGATCTTACGAAGGCTCTCTAATTCATTGTCTTGACATTTAGTCAGAATGTAACTGAGAAAGGTTGGAGTCGTGAAAAGTAGAGATGGTTGATATGCCTGGATAAGACGAACAAGACCAGCTGCATCCGTTGGGTCTGCATGCCGGACACTGCGAATTCCAGCAAGCTGGGGTAACAGGACATTTCCCGTAAGTCCAAAGGAATGAAACGGTGGCAAAAATCCTAGAAGAGAATCGTGCTGGTTGGGTTGGAGGACATCAAGGCTATCAATGATGTTTGTCAGTAGATTTCGATGTGATAACGGAACAGTTTTTGGAGCACTTTCTGACCCAGATGTGAAGAGAAAAACAGCTGGATCATTTTCGTGTTGGACTGGCAAAGAACGTAATTTCTGTCTCGGAAAGAACGTCAGCAAGAGAAGCCTTCGAAGGGCTTCAAACTTTCCTATAGTCTTCTTCAGATCCTCAAGGAAAACATAATCGGCTCCCGCTGGGTCGATTCCAAGACGATCAATAAGTTTTTTTGATGTAATGATTCTTTGTGTATCAGTAACTTGAATTCCGTGTGCCATATTGGCTGGACCTGTAGTCCAATTCATCATGACTGGGATTTTCCCTGCAAGATGAAGACCAAAAAATACAAGATCAGCAACTGCACTTGCTGGTAACATGACACCTACATTTTTTTCCTGGTACGAGGAAAATCGCCTGGACATGAGATCGGCTCCAACCAAAAGACGACGGTAGGTAAGCGCTCCAGATACTTGGTCAGCTGAGGCAATTTGATTTGGTCGCTCAATCACGCGTTGAACAAATGCTTCGGCAACAGTAGTTCCAAGCAGCCAAGGTTTTTGTGGGTTGTGTGGAGCACCTGTTTCTTTCTGGCACGTGGCAAACCAGAGTTTTGGTACTTTCAGGATCGATGATCGGTCATCTCCGGCAGGAAGTTTTCCATCGGCAAGAGCCCATAATTGCCCGAGAGTATTGGCAACAGTATTGGACTGAAACCCAAATTGCTGCTCGATACGAAGGGCTAGCTCCATACGATCTAGGCTGTCTAGGCCGAGATCCTCAAGGGGTGTATCACCAGACTTTTCTTCCTCCGAAAGATCTCTTTTGAGAAATGAGGAAACCAGATCATTTACAAGTACGATCGTATTGTCCTGTATGTGTGATTCATCAATCTGAATCACACTTGCTGCCTCGAAAGTTCCTTCCTTGGGGCCGCAGAAATAACTATAGCGAACAAATGTTGGTTCTTCACCACAATTCTCCGTTGCTTCATTCGTATTGAACCAGTCTTCTAGAAATGAGTTGAATCTTTCTCTGGACTCAAGAGGAAAATGATTTCGATGCTGTACCTCTACCTGTAGGTGTACCCTACGACGTGGAAGGAAAAAAACAAATGCTGCACAAAGCCAACCCAAGGCGCGCAAGACAACGCGAGGGAGATTTGGAAGTGAACCAGATTCGGCGCAGGAAAAGAGGCTCCCCCAGATTCCTCGACTTCGAATGAGTACGACCGTAAGGTCGGGACACCGTACCAGAATCTCATACACCACTCGCGCAGAGCCAATGACTTCTCGATTACCTCGTTGAAGCCGGCCAGAAGGATAAATCAAGAAACTATCTTTTTGAAGGACACCGTGGACAACTTTATCAATAAGATCTTTTGTGCGTGAAGCCGCTTCTCGGCTTTGTGCAGACATTTCAGGCACCTCAAATGCTTGCACAAGCTTCATTAACGGAAATAAGAATGGAATACGGTAGGTGCCGGAGTACACCAATGGGCGCACGGGTTGCCCAAGGTGGATGTGGGACATAACGATTGGTGGGTCAATAAATGCCGAGTGATTTGGGAGTACAAGTACTGGCCCCTTGAGATTCTTCAGCGTTTTTGTCCCATCGGTGGAAATGGTGTATCGCAGTCGAAGAAGCAGCCAGACAATTGACCAAAAAATTCTGTTTATGAAGAGCACAAGAAAACGTTCCTTAGGAAATGATATGAAAAGAATACGTTACTATGTTTTTTCTTGCCGAGGGGGGGCAAATGAAATAATGAGATCACCTGGTTCTGGATTGCTTTTTTCAGTTGTTGTTCGAAAAAAAAGCTTTCCTGAGGGTTTTTGCCAGAACAGAACCCGGGCCCCCTTACTTCTGTTATCAAGATAGTCTGTATACATAAATTCATCAGTGATTCGAGTCGCCTGAAAGCCCCATCCGCGAATGTGATCAAACTCAAAATCAAGAATCCGAAGTTCAGGATCACTCGTTAGTTGACGACCACCAAGGGTAAAACTCAGTGACTTTCGTTCGGTCTGTTCACGAATAGTAGGAACTTCAAAGACACTGGCCCTACCGATCTCGGGGCCAAGATTTGTACATACCAAAGCGTTATAGGCGTCATTTGATGTTGCTGCAATCACAGCAGCAAATCGCTTGACATCCAAATCGTAGTGAGCATCTTCAGACAAGACCTCTCCAAAATAGATCGGTATTCCTGCAAGGCGGGCCTCTCTGAGTCGACTCCATGCAGTATCCGCCAACATGACTGGTATGTCAGTGTCTTTCAGTGTCTCAGCCATGGCAGTCAGCACAGGAGTCCCACCAACGATAAGCACACCAGGCTTTGTTGCGGTAGTTAGTCTTAGCAATCGTGCAAGTGGTTCCATTGTAAAACCATGAGCGCATACCGTAGCAACCACCACAGCAAATGTAGAGGCAATCATTCGGGGAGCATCTTCAACACCATTGTCAAATAGAGCGGCACCAAAAAGGCTTGAAACGGCAACAGCAACAATTCCTCGAGGGGCAATCCAGCCGACAAAAAGTTGCTCTTGAAGAGAAACACCGGAGCCCCATGTAGCCATGCAAACTGCAAGCGGTCGAATAACAAACATCACAAGGGTAACGAAGGCAAGTACTCGCAAGTCAAGTGAACGTATGGCTTCTAAATCAAGGGCAGCGACCAGTAAAAGAAACAAGCTCGATACAAGAAGAATAGTGATAGTTTCTTTAAACCGTCGAAGTTCAGTGAGGCTTGCAATACGAGAGTTTGCCAGACGAATGCCCATCACTGTAACAGTGAGCAAGCCAGCCTCTTCAAGCAACATATTGGTCACGGTGCTGGCCATGATCACGGTAGTAAGCAGAACAGGTGACTTGAGGTACTCCGGTACATATCCACGTGTGAACGACCATTCGATGATTGAACCAGCAAGATAGCCCCCACCAATCGCAACTCCCATTCCAATCAAGAGCGTTACGACAAGATGATTTGCGTCATAGGTGCCGTTGAGTACAAGAAATATTTCAAAGGCAATGACTGCACACAGCGCCCCCAATGCATCATTCACAATTGCTTCCCATCGTAGAAGTGAAGCTGGCCGAGCGGCGAGGTGTGCTTCGCGTAGAAGGGGCATGACAACGGTTGGCCCCGTTACAATGAGAATGGCTCCAAGCACAGATGATGTCGGCCACGATAGACCAGCTATAAAATGGGCTGCGAATGTGGTCATGATCCAGACTAAAGGACCACCTAGAAGAATGAGTCGTCGTACGGCTGTGGAGGTCTCTCGAATTTCAGTAACGTTGAGTGTCAACCCTCCTTCAAACAGAATGATTGCTACGGCAATCGAAACGAATGGACGATAGACGGCACCAAAATCATCAGCAGGTTGAATCCAACCTGTACATGGACCAATGACACATCCTCCAAGCAGGAGTAGAACGATTGCAGGAAGCCTCGTTCGCCATGCTATCCATTGCGCGAGAATGCCTCCCCCGGCAATCACAGCAAGTTTTAGAGCAATATCTTCCATAAAGAGGACGTCCTCGCATAGCGTGAGTGACGTTCTACTGCCGTTCAGTACCAGTGTCGAGGACTGCCATGAAAGCTTTTTGAGGAATATCGACGCTGCCGATACTTTTCATGCGCTTCTTCCCCTCTTTTTGCTTTGCCCACAATTTCTTTTTCCTCGAAATATCACCACCGTAACACTTCGCCGTCACATTTTTCTTCAGTGCAGAAATTGTTTCACGTGCGATAATACGTGTACCAATGGCAGCCTGAAGAGCAACTTCAAACATATGGCGGTCTATTTCACTTCGGAGTTTTTTGACAATCGCCCTTCCGCGACGATCGGCGTCACGGCGATCACAGATAATAGACAGGGCATCAACTTTTTTACCACCAACGAGGATATCAAGCCGAACAAGATCGGCAGTGAAATAGCCGAGCATTTCGTAATCCATGGTGCCGTACCCCTTTGTGACACTTTTGAGTTTGTCATGAAGGTCATAAATCACTTCTCCGAGTGGAAGATCAAAGCACAGCATTGCCCGGGTGGGAGAGAGGTATTCTGTTTTGAGATAGGTCCCCCTGCGATCAGTACATAACTGCATGACAGGACCAATGTACTCTGCAGGCACAATAAAACTGGTGCGTACAATTGGTTGACGAAATTCCTCAATGTTGCCCGAGTCCGGCACATCTTGAGGGTTTGTGATTTCCAGCGTCTCGCCGTTAGTCTTCAGTATTTGATACGTTACGTTTGGTGCGGTTTGGACAAGATCAAGGTCAGATTCTTTCTCAAGACGTTGCTGAATGATCTCCATATGCAAAAGGCCAAGAAACCCACAGCGAAAACCAAAACCAAGCGCTTCACTACTTTCGGGTTGATATTCAAACGAGGGATCATTGATCGCAAGCTTCTCAAGGGAGTCACGAAGTTCTTCAAAGTTTTCGCCCTCGCTTGGATAAAGACCACAATACACCATACGCTGCGGAGGTTTATAGCCAGCCAGTGGCTCCGCTGCGTGATCACCCGGAACGGTTACGGTGTCACCAATATGAACCTGTTTGACATCCTTGATGTTGCAAACAAGATAGCCAACTTGCCCAGCGGTGAGTTCCTCAGAAGCTCTTCTTTGCGGGATGAACTGGCCAAGCTCGATCACTTCATGAGACGTGCCTGTTCGTAGAAAGCGTATTTTTTGCCCTTTCCGAATTGTTCCATCAAGAATTCGAATATAAGTAATAGCCCCACGGTAACTGTCGTAGTGGCTATCAAAAACCATGGCTTGCAAAGTTGG
>JBDOMS010000368.1:0-1973 GCA_039831735.1 Pirellulales bacterium | reverse complement strand
CGTCGGATCTTCTGCTACGTGATAGAGCCGGAACGCGTTCGCTTCTGGGTATACAATTAATTTCCATCCGTCATGAGTGATGGCTCGCTGGAGATTGAGGTAGGCACCATATATGGATTCATATGACGATACATGTCTCTTGTCCTGAAGAAGCGGAAGCAACGAATGAAAGAAGACGTGCTTCGGTTGAGCAACACCGGCTAATTCTAACGTCGTCGGCATAACGTCTTGCAGGTATATTGGTGCTGAAATTGTTCGCGCAGCATCAACTCCAGGCCCGACTACAACAAATGGCACTCTCACACTGTGATCATATTGGTTTTGTTTTCCCACTAAACCATGGTGGCCAACAGAGAGTCCATGATCCGCTGTAAAAAATATCCATGTGTCCTTTGCTTTTTTGGACTGATCGAGTGCGTCAAGAATCCGGCCAATTTGAGCATCCAGATGTGAAATAATCGCATAGTATTCGCTACGATGTACTTTGATCGCCTTCTTCGTTCTTGGAAATGGTGCGAGCTTTTCATCCCTGAGTGAAGGCCCAGCACCCATCTCTGAAGCGTAGGGATACTCTTCCATAAAAGGCTCTGGTATCTCAATTCGATCCAGTGGGTAATTACTCACATATCCCTGTGGAGACTGTCGCGGATCATGCGGTGCATTGAAGGCAACATAAAAGAATCCAGGTTTTTCTGAAGCTTCCGAATCTGAAAGAAATTCGATGGCATCATCAGCTGTCACCTCACTCCAATGTTTGCCGCCTTCCCAGAATCCACCAAGTGATCGATCAAAGGGACTCCATGAGTCAGGACCCTCAGCAGGAGGCCTGTTATAAGACGACGCTACTGTTTTTGGCATTCCAGGTCGGACATGACGAACGACATCAAAGCATTTTTCTGCATCTGACCGAATATGCCACTTACCCGTCATAAAGGTCTGGTAGCCTGCGGCATGCAAGAGCTGAGGCCATAACACACCTGCCTTTCGCTCATTGTCTGTTTTGGCATACACGCGATTAGCATCCCAAACGCTTCGACCAGTGATAAGCATCGTGCGACTCGCAACACACACTGCCCCACTCCAAGATCCCATATTATACGCATGACTGAAGGTTGTTCCCTTCTTCACCAATCTATCAAGATTGGGGGTATCAATATCTGTGTGGCCAAACGCATGGACTGCTTCATACGTAAGGTCATCAGCGAAAAGAAAAAGTATATTCGGCTGGTCTGATGAGGCGCCTGTTTCCTTTGCGGTGGAAAGCTGATAACCCACAGTCGTCATCAGAACACAAAGTATTTGTAGCAACCGTACCATACCCTTTTGAAGCATACTCATTCATTTCCCTCACTCGTAAAAAAAGCCCCAACGACTTTCAAAATGTTTCCTGTCAGATGCCCGGCCTGAGCGCAACACGTGACAGGTTTAGTTACTTGTCGTCAACGATATGTCATGTGTGTTATGGCCAGACTCTACCATAATAGTTTCAATTTGTTCGTAATACTGATGTGGCAACATGGCGACAGACGGCTGCTCAGCTGAATCATTGACAGGCTTCCCATCAGGTCCAATGACAGGCATTGACTCCTCAACTGCACCAGGAGTAATGCGAACAAGGTGTTCACCAGCTTGAATACCTTTTTTTTGAAACGTGAACATTGCCTCATATTTTCCATCTTGATCCGTTGAAGCATACGAAGACGACCCTGCTCCAGTTGGAGAAAATTCAAATGACAAACCTTTTGGCGCAGGCTTTCCATCAATTGTTACCATACCGGACAACGTCGAAAGCCCATTCCCACATCCGGCAACTGTTGCAATGACCATACACGTCAATATCACTACATGCCACTGTGGTGCATTATGGAGACCTAGTTGTATACGCATCAATAGTTTCCTACTGGTTGACCATCATCACGACATCCAAGCTTCTGATACACCCCAATGGTTTTTGTATCAATGTTGCTCCATGG
>JBDOMS010000660.1:0-1974 GCA_039831735.1 Pirellulales bacterium | reverse complement strand
GTTTTAAAGCGAATCACAGGCGTCGTTTGGCGAGAGGAGATGACAGTCTATAGTGTTTGGTCTGACTATAGTTTGTAATTTAGAACCAAATGATCCATCACAATTTTTTCTGGGAAGATCTGCTATGAAGGCTCTTGTTACCGGTGCTACTGGTTTTGTCGGTCCTCGTCTGTTACGTCTCCTTCACAATCCGACAGTTGTAACGCGTTCCCCAGATCGAGCTAGGCGTCTTCTTGGGAATTTGGCTGGTCCGATTTACAAGTGGAATCCTATGAAAGATCCGTTGCCATCAGAAGCTCTTGAAGGGATTGATGTTGTCTTTCATTTGGCGGGAGAATCTGTCGCCGAGGGACGCTGGACAACTGAAAAAAAATCTCGTATTCGAGACAGTCGAATTATTGGGACTCGGCATGTGGTACAAGGCATGTTTCAGTCTTCTCAGAAGCCAGCAATACTCGTGTCTTCCTCAGCTGTTGGTTTCTATGGTGATCGAGGGGATGAAGAACTGACGGAGTCGGCGGAGCCAGCCAATGACTTTCTTGCTGACGTGTGCGTTGAGTGGGAACGCGAGGCGATGGCTGCCCAACAGCACGGGGTGCGAGTAGTGACCGCACGTACCGGAATAGTCCTTGGTTCCCATGGTGGGGCGTTGTCAAAGATGCTTACTCCTTTCAAATGTGGTCTTGGAGGGCCTCTCGGTAATGGGAAGCAATGGATGCCGTGGGTACATGTAGCTGATCTTGCGAGGTTGTATATTCATGCTGCGGAAACTGATTCGATACAGGGGCCGATGAATGCAGCAGGTCCCAAGCCGGTGCGGAATCGTGAGTTCACAAAAGCCCTTGGTCGCCAACTACACCGGCCTGCCTTTATGCCTGCTCCATATCTTGGCCTCCGCCTTATCTTTGGTGAATTTGCTCAGATTCTTTTTGATTCGCAACGTGTTATTCCGAAGGTTGCCACTGATTCGGGCTTCACTTTTAAGTATCCCGAGATCGAGGCTGCGTTCCATGACATTTTAGGAAAAGCTGCCTAAGGGGCATGATGGTGCAGCACATCTGAGAATAGAAAATCCTGAAACCTAGAAGTTCACCTCAGTAGCTGCCTTTGAAAGGCGGTCCAAGATGGCTGCCCATGAATCGGTTTCTGGTGGGTAGTCGCAAATGATTCGATCAAGTTCGCGTTGATCAAGTGCATGAAGCGTTGCGTAGAGCATTGCTGCAAAAGCACTGGGTGTGTCTGGGACAGGAATTACCAGGACGTCATGTGAAGAGGCAAGTGAACGAATGGCAGGGTCGTTTACCTGTGAAGTCATCCAAGCGATACGTTTCCCGGTATTGAGTAACTCCTTCACTCGGCTTACCGCATCCTTACTCAATTCAAGAGGAGTTTTGGGTGCATAGTGACGTGAGTGGAGGCCTGGCGAGCGAGAAGTTTTCTGATGCAGTAGTTCGTGTGGCTGGATGTTCAATGTCACAGTCTCACTAAGAACAGACTCAAGATGTTCTCGGTCGATAGGTCCTGGACGTAATATTCGAGACGGCGTTGTCGTGCAGTCGATCACCGTTGATTCGATTCCGTGGATACACGGGCCACCGTCAAGAATCAGGTCAACTCGATGCCTCAAGCTTTCAAGTACATGGCTTGCGCATGTGGGAGAGAGTGCTTCTGAGCGATTCGCGCTTGGGGCTGCAAGAGGATACCCAGAGTGTTTGATAATCCATTGCATGATTCGATGATCAGGGCAACGAAGCGCAACGGTGGAACCACCAGCTGTGACATTATCAGGCACAACCTTTTTTTTGGGAACCACAATGGTGACTGGTCCTGGCCAAAAGTGTGAGGCAATCGCATCAGCGGTATCCGGCCAGTCAGCGGCAAGCGTCTTGGCCATTTCTTTATCAGCGACGTGAACAATCAGTGGATTCGTTGCAGGTCGTCCTTTTGCCTGAAAAATTCGATCCACTGATTCGC
>JBDOMS010000243.1:1655-1976 GCA_039831735.1 Pirellulales bacterium | reverse complement strand
AATTTCAAAAAGTAACAGTCTAGATATTCTCCATCGGAATCCCATTTAGCGATCACTCCGTGAACTAGCGATTTCTGATTCCCTTCTGTTTGACAGTCAACGCACTCAGTCTTTATGTTATTATTCAACGGCTATTGATTTGACAAATGTTGATCCTAAGTTGTGGGTGACTCGTAAAGGGTTTTGCTCTGAGTTGATAGATGTTCTTGACAATGCCCGTCATTATGATCTTCTTCCCTCAGGCATGACCTCCGAGGATCTGCGGCCGATTGATCCTATTGCCAAGCAAGCAGCGAGTCTTCGTGAGCATCCTCGCGAATA
>JBDOMS010000243.1:0-1645 GCA_039831735.1 Pirellulales bacterium | reverse complement strand
CCTGCCCTAATGTTTTTCGAAGAGCTGTGATTGCAATTTCACCAAACTGTCTCGGTGGAACTTGCCAGAGAGACGGATTGTGCAGTTCTACTGAAACAGCTGCTGAATAACCAATCTTCGCAAGCCAATCAATAAGTGGTTGAGGGGGGGAGCATCCTTCGCCTGGCAAAATGCGATCCGAGTCACGTGCCATTTCTCGTGGTACATCCGCAATATCACAAAGTTGAACGTGAGCAAGATTATCATTTGAGAGCAGAGCCAGATCCTGAAGTTTGCTCGGTCCGGTCGTCCAGTGAAACCAGTCGAGACAGATTCCCAGAGACGGCAAGCCTACATCGTCAACAAGAGCGATTGCCGATTGTAAATTGTTTGGAAAGCTGGCACGTGAATCAAATTCCAGCGCAAGACGAATGCCCCGATCAGCAGCCATCTTTGTTGCTTCAGTTAAGTGATGTGAAAGGTTTCCGAGCCCCTGAGGTTCGATAGGAGAAAAAACATCTCCTGACATAATCAACAGCGGAACACCAATGGCTTGAAGCATGTCAAGCCGAGATGTGAAATGCTTCACGTGTTCAACTCGTGCGTCTTGGGAGTCTGTAAGTAGCCCTCCTTGGAACGAAGCAGCAACTACGTTGACGTCATGAGCTAAAAAGAGATCCTTCAGTGAAGAAATGCTATTTTCAGCAATATAATTTTCTGCATGGCCAAGCCATAGTTCTATTGTGTTGCAATGCCCTGCAGCATAGTCTGCTACGATCGTTTCAATTGATGCATTGAGAGAACAAACGGTGGAAAGGGTAGGATGCATAAGTTGAAGAAAAATATATTAAGACAAGCGTTCCTGAAGCAAACTTAAAACATTATCGATCGGGACTCGTTCCTGAGAGAGAGAGTCTCGATCACGGAGAGTCACTGTCTTATCTGACAGAGTTTGACCATCAACGGTGAGGCACCATGGCGTTCCAGCTTCATCCTGACGAGCATATCGACGACCAACGGAACTTTTTTCATCGTACATACATGCCATGTGAGGCTTCAGTTGCTTGTACAGTTCGATCGCAGCCTCAGGCATGCCATCTTTCTTGACGAGAGGCAGAATGGCAGTTTTTATAGGGGCCAATCGTGGGTGGAGTTTGAGAAGGGTCCGTTTTCGTGCCTTTCCCCCATCGTCTGGAACATCGTCTTCGTGGTAGGCATCACATAGAAATGCCAGTACAGCCCGGTCTGCCCCTGCGGACGGCTCGATTACATGAGGAACAAAGCGTTCTCGTTGGACGTCGTCAAAATAAGAAAGGTCTTTTCCGCTACCTCGGTGTGTTGGTTTACCATTAGAATCGGTTTCAATAACAAGTTGACCATCTTGACGAACGAGTTTGCCTTCCATGTGGCTGCGAAGATCAAAGTCACCTCGGTGGGCAATGCCTTCCAGTTCACCAAACTCTCCCTCAGAAAGAAAAGGAAATGCATACTCGATGTCAGCAGTGCCAACTGAATAATGAGAAAGTTCATCAGCACTGTGCTCTCGAAGTTGAAGTCGTCCCTCAGTGAGCCCAAGATCGAGATACCATTGCCATCGACGGTCTCGCCAATATCGATACCAGTCGCCTGATTCACTTGGACGACAGAAAAACTCGATTTCCATTTG
>JBDOMS010000033.1:0-8378 GCA_039831735.1 Pirellulales bacterium | reverse complement strand
TGCTCGTACACGGCGTGACGACCGGCCTCGAGGCACGGTGGTAGGGTGTGAAGGCGTTGGAACCAGTCCAAAAGCATCAAGTGCTTCACCGGTATAACTTCGCAGGACTGGGTCGTTCGGTTTCCACTGCCGCGAATGAATGACAATGTCTTCTGGTGGTCCTTCACATACGATCTGGCCTCCACCGGCACCTGCTTCTGGACCAAGATCAATGACCCAGTCAGCAGCGGCAATGACTTCAAGATTGTGCTCAACAACAAGAACGGAATTCCCTGCGTTGACCAGTCGTTCGAGGACATGAAGAAGCTTTTCAATGTCAGTGAAGTGAAGACCTGTTGTTGGCTCATCTAGAAGATACAGTGTTCGTCCCGTCCCTGGTTTCGCAAGTTCTCGAGAAAGCTTCACGCGTTGAGCCTCACCACCAGACAGCTGCGGTGCGGGTTGACCAAGGGTGATGTAACCGAGTCCAACATCTACCAACGTTCCGAGTATTCTTGAAATATTTGGAACTGTTTCGAAAAGCTGAGCTGCCTCAGCAATGCTCATTTCCAAAACATCAGCAATACTTTTGCCATGCCACTTGGCATGGAGGGTTTCACTTGAATAGCGGTGCCCATTACAAGCTTCACACTCTACCCAAACATCTGGGAGGACGTGCATTTCCACCCGTCGTTCCCCAAGACCTTCGCAGGCCTCGCACCGTCCCCCTGGAACATTGAAGGAAAATGTTCGTTGTGTGAATCCCCGCGTTCGTGACTCGGGCATCTTGGCATAGAGTTGGCGGATGTGATCAAACACTCCCGTATAGGTAGCAGGTGTTGAACCGGGTGTTGAGCCGATTGGTTGTTGATCTACAAGAATCACTTTGTCGATCTCATCAAGGCCCCGGAGTGAGGTGTGCTTGCCCGGCTGTTCACGGGCAGCATGCAGGCGACGAGCGAGTGCCCGCCAGAGTACCTCAAGGACAAGAGAGGTTTTTCCAGAGCCACTCGGACCGGTGACAGTCGTGAGAACACCAAGTGGTATTTTGATATCGACGTCTTTGAGCGTGCGATGACGAATACCTTGTATTTCAATCCAACGATCCGGCTCTCGTCGACCGTGATCCTGCTTATGCTGAAGGATCTCGTCACAGGCATGACGCTTCTTGAGATAGACACCCGTGACACTAGATTTCAGTGTCTGAAGTTTTGTGGGAGTTGTATTGGCGACAATGGTTCCACCTTCTCGGCCACTACCTGGGCCAAAATCAAGTGCATGATCAGCAGAACGTACAACGTCTCGATCGTGTTCAACGACAACAAGGGTATTTCCAAGATCACGGAGTTTGCCAAGAGCAGAAATAAGTTTGTGCGTGTCGCGTGGATGAAGTCCGATGGTCGGTTCGTCAAGGACATAGAGAACGCCTGTCAATCCACTTCCTACTTGTGCAGCAAGTCGAATACGTTGCATCTCACCTCCAGAAAGACTTCCCGCAGGCCGAGCCAGATCGAGATAGTCAAGACCAACATCCACAAGAAAGGTTACTCGTGACTGTAGTTCGTGAAGGAGATCACCAGCAATTTTTTTCTCATCATGATCAACGGTTATGGTGGACAGTTCTTGTTGAAGTCGACTGAGTGGCATGCGACACCATACGTCAAGCGTACGCCCCCAGAGTGTGACGGCACTGGCAACTTCTTCGAGACGGCTGCCACCACATTCGTCGCAGGGCACCTCACCCATAACCGCATCAATCTTTCTACGGAGTCCGGCAACGAGTCGAGCTGCTTCCTCACACGTGTTTTCAAGCCCTTTGAATTGGAATGCAAATCCTTCAGTCTGGATCCATTCCTCACCTGTTCCTTCAAAAAGTACCCGTTGTTGGATGCCAGAAAGGTCAGCCAGTGGGACGTCCAGAGGAAGTCCTGTGGTTTTGCAAAGAGAATGAAGCATGTGACGACCGATTGGTTCTGTCAGAGATGGCCAGAGATCGAGGGCCCCATTCGCTAATGATTTTGATGGATCATCAATCAGTGAGGTATGTTCTACCCCGGTGCGTGTTCCAAGGCCGTCACAACTACTGCACCAGCCAAGAGGACTGTTGAATGAAAACTGCCTTGGCTCAAGTGGTTTGAAGCCTCGGCCACACTCCGGACATGCAAGTGAACGACTCAGTACTTCAACTGGCCAATTGGGTTCATCCACATCATTGAGTGCTCTGGCAACGAGCATTGTACCGTCGCCAGCTACGAAGGCATGCTCGACACTCTGAGCAAGTCGGCTGCGTTCCTTAGGGTTTGCCATGATTCGGTCAATGACAAGCTCTATTCGGCTTTTCCGCTTTCTATCAAGCGTTGGTTTGTCATCGAGGTGTGTTGTCACGCCATCAATTCGTACGCGCACGTAACCAGCTGCGCGAAGTGAACTGAAAAACTGTTCTGACGTTTGGCCAACCTTCACTTCAGTTGGAGCCATAATAAGGAGACGTGTTTCTTTTGGAAATTCCAAGATCCTTGCTACCGTGTCATCAATACTTTGAGCTCCAACTGGAATACCACAGTCCGGGCAGTGCATGATGCCAAGCCGCGCGGCGAGTACTCTGAAAGCATCGTACATTTCGGTCAGCGTTCCTACAGTCGATCGTGGTGTGCTACCAGTGTTTCGTTGTTCAATTGCTACAGCAGGGGAAAGGCCTTCAATGCTCTCAAATACAGGTTTCGGAACCTGTCCAACAAACTGTCGAGCATAAGGAGATAAGCTTTCAACGTATCGTCGTTGGCCTTCTGCGTACAATGTGTCGAAGGCAAGAGATGTTTTTCCAGATCCACTCGGCCCACAACAAACAGTCACTGCTCCACGTGGAATACGAGCATCTACGTATTTAAGATTATGCTGGCCGGCACCACGCACTGTGATTGCGTCAGGCCCTGGATCACATGAGGCTTTGGTGATCGCTGCGAGTGCCTTGCGTTCGATTATTTGAGGATCAACTGCTTTTCTTTTGGTACGTGTTTTTCGTTTTTTTGGCTTGGATGCATGATCCTTTGCGAGTTGCAGCACAGGTGCCAAAGCGCATCCAGTGTGGGATTTCTTTGATTTGGCAACCCTTTCTGGTGTACCAGCGATGACAACTTTTCCTCCTCCGGCACCACCTTCAGGACCGAGATCAATGACCCAGTCAGCGCGTTTGACGACGTCAAGATTGTGCTCAACGACAAGGACAGTATTTCCGGCATCAACAAGTCGATCAAGCACAGTAAGAAGCTGTCTGACATCAGCCATATGGAGGCCGGTTGTCGGTTCATCAAGAATGTACAGTGTGTTGCCTGTTGATCGTTTTGCCAATTCACGGGAGAGTTTGACCCGTTGAGCTTCACCGCCAGAGAGCGTTGGTGAAGGCTGTCCAAGATGAAGATAGTCTAAACCAACGTCACAAAGGGTTCCGAGTTTTCGTGCAATGTCCGGCGCATCTGCAAAGAGTTCCCGAGCATCACCAACTTCCATAGCCAGCAGATCTGCAACATTTTTTCCTTTCCAGCGGACTTCGAGTGTATCCTTCGCAAATCGAGTACCACCGCAGGCGTCACAAGGCATCCATACATCGGCGAGAAAATCCATATCTAATCGTTTGGACCCGTTCCCCTCACAGACTTCACACCTTCCGCCAGCAACGTTAAAACTAAATCGCCCTGCTTTCCAACCACGTTTTCTTGCATCTGGAAGCATCGTGAATAGTTTTCTGATGTCATCCCAGACTTTGACATAGGTTGCAGGATTACTCCGGGGTGTCCGTCCGATTGGTGACTGATCAATCACAATGACCTTGTCAATGTTTTCCACGCCTTGCAGATCATCAAACTCTCCTGGCCGCGCAGCATCGCTGCCAAGATGTTTTCGAATTGCTGGTTCAAGGACATCACCAACGAGTGAGCTTTTGCCACTGCCTGAAACACCAGTCACACATACAAGGAGCCCGAGTGGGATAGTGATATCGACACATTTAAGATTGTTGTGCTGTACTCCCGACAGAAAGAGGGAAGCGTCTCGAGGTTTTCGGCGAACCTCCGGCATCTCAATTGCGTCACGTCCAGCGAGAAAACCTCCTGTCACGCTGTCGCTATTCTTCATAATGGCTTCAGGAGTACCCGCTGCGACGACTTCACCACCGCGCTTGCCTGGGCCGGGACCAAAATCTACGACCCAGTCTGCAGTCCGAATGGTTTCTTCATCATGTTCAACAACAACAACGGTATTTCCCTTATCCCGCAGCTGTTCGAGCGCACCGAGGAGTCTCGCATTATCACGAGCGTGAAGGCCAATGGATGGTTCATCGAGCACATATAGAACACCAGAAAGCCCGGAACCAATTTGTGCGGCAAGACGAATTCGTTGGCTTTCTCCTCCAGATAGCGTTGGGGCTTTTCGATCCAAGGCAAGATATCCAAGCCCAACCTGATCTAGAAATGCAAGTCGAGTACGAATTTCCTTGAGGAGCTCTTTTGCAATAACAATTTGTGAACCATCAAGTTTGAGATCGGTTAAGAATGATCTGGCCTCGGAAATCGGCAACGCACACAAGGCATCTAATGAAAGTTCAACAGGGTGTTGTCGTTGGGTTTTCTTTTTTCGTGAGCCGTTGGTCTGTGACGAGAGACTTGTAATACGAACGGCTCTGGCCTGATGGGAAAGTCTGGCACCATGACAACTATGGCATGGAGTGACTTGCATAAGTTTTTCAAGCATTCTTCGAATAATGCCACTTTTTGCATTTCGCCACCTGTTTGCAAGCATGGCAAGAATGCCTTCGAACTTTGTTTTGGTGCCACGTTCCGCACGACCACGTCGCCAAGAGATTGGGATCTTTTCCACCCCAGTCCCGTGCAACCACACTTTCTTTTGAGACGGCTTGAGTTTGTTCCATGGTGTATCGAGCAACGTACCGGAAGGCCATTTCCGTTTTTTTTCTGCATATGTTGCTACGCCATTGAAAAGCCTTCGCATCCAGCGAGGCATGTCACGGAATGTACCAAGTACACCCATGCAGCCTTTTTTTATTGACTTGTCTGGAGCAGTAATCAACTTTGATGGATCAATGCCATAAATATCACCTAGACCATCACATGTCGAACAGGCACCTCGTGGACTGTTGAAACTAAAAAGTTGCGGCTCAGGAGTGGAATAGCTGATGCCACAGGTTGTACAGGCGTATTTGCTGGAGAGAATAAAATCATCCGAAGGGTTCTCATCTTCAGCAACAATGACTTGTCCACCTCCAGTTCGAAGTGATAGCTCGACGGCTTCAGCAATTCGACTTCGTGTCTTTTCGGATGGTATGAGTCTATCAACAACTACTTCAATTGAATGCTTTATTTGTTTTTCGAGTTGCGGTGGATTTTCTACTCGACAGACGACGCCATCAACTCGTGCACGAGTGAAACCTTGGCGAACCAGATCAGTGAAAAGATCTTTATGCTCGCCCTTGGCGTCCCGAACCAGTGGTGCGAGGATCAACACTGGATGATTTTTTCGAGCAGTAAGAATTCGTTCAACAATTTGATCACGTGGCTGCGCTTCGAGGATTGCGTCGCATTCTGGGCAATGTGCAATACCCACTCGAGCATACAGGACCCGAAGAAAATCATGAATCTCTGTCATGGTCGCTACTGTTGAGCGAGGATTCTTTCCAGCAGACTTTTGAGCAATTGAGATCGATGGTGACAGTCCTGTAACTGCATCAACATCGGGTCGTGGAAGTTGCCCAAGAAATTGACGAGCAAAGGTGGAGAGGCTTTCCACATACCGCCGTTGTCCTTCAGCATAGATGGTGTCAAAAGCAAGGCTAGACTTCCCGGAGCCGCTGACTCCAGTCAGGCACACAAGCCGGCCTCTCGGAAGACCAACTGTAACGTTACGAAGATTGTGCTCTCGGGCACCACTAACAACGATTGGAGGAACGTGCATTATGAAGAAATAAAAAGGATATAAACGTGCTCAGTCTTAGAAACATAGTCATTGGTTAACCGCAAAGCAGGCTCCTATTGTCACACCTTTCGCTGGACAGTTTTCTTACCTTGTCGTACCATCCATTTTTACCCGGGAAATGCTTCACACGAGTGATCCCACAGGGGCGGTAGCTCAACTGGGAGAGCACGGCGTTCGCAATGCCGAGGTTGGGAGTTCGATCCTCCTCCGCTCCATTATATGTCTCGAAGGCTATTTTTCCTGCGTGTTTTAGAGTCACAAAACAATCTGGAACTTCTGCGAAGAGTTGTTCTCGCCTATTGAGGTGAATTGAGATTATAAAGGTTGCTGTCATGTCAACTGTCAGCCAAATTGCTGTGGTAGATCCTTCAACGGAACTAATGCTCCGTGTGAGGGATGGTGATGCTTCAGCCTTTGAGCAACTTGTGGCACTGTGGCAGGATCGATTGATTACACTTTTCATTCATTTTACTGGTGATCACGCCATTGCTGAGGATCTTACTCAAGAAGTTTTTCTTCGAATCTATCGAGCTCGAATAAACTATAAGCCGACAGCAAAGTTTACCACCTGGGTACATACTATTGCGCATAATGCTGCACGAGATCTTCAACAGCGCGCCTACAGAAGGCGTGAGCGGGGAGTACCGGCGAACGCATCAATGTCCTCAAGTGCTATTGGTCTTGAGCAAATTGCCATTGCTGCAAGTGGAATCCTTCCCAGTCGGATTGCAGATAGAACTGAGTTACAGTCAACCGTGCAGCAAGCATTACTGACACTGAATGAAAGGCAGCGCATGGCAATCTTATTGGCAAAGTTTGAGCATAGCTCATACGAAGAAATTGCCACAGCAATGGGAATAACAGTTCCAGCAGTCAAGTCACTTCTCTTTCGTGCGCGTGATCAACTTCGTGAGGCTCTTCAACCATATATGGACGGAGGTAATCGCGTGAATGAATGAGAATCAGGATACTCCAGAGTGTGATCTTGGTGAAATATGGAATGTACTGGATTCTCTTCCAAGATCAGCTCCATCTCCATCAGAAACTGCTACGACTATTGAAATGGTGGCACTGTCGGCACAGCATCGTTCAGTAACAGACTCGCGTCCATCTTCCTTGGCATGGTTGGCTGCGTTTACTCTCGTCGTGGTTGGCTTCATCGTTGGAATCACTGCAGGGCGGGCAACCCTTCCCGGTCCCAATGGTCGAACAATCGTTCAGACAATTGCGTACCGCCCTCTTGCAGATCATTTTGATCTCTTGCAAGAAGCAGGATCGGTGGAGTTTCTGCATGAGGTTGATCGCCGAAGCTATCCGATGCCGAAATGGTTGCCGCCACTCCAACTTCCTTTGAAAAATGATCAAAAATTTGAAGCAATGATAAAAGACCTTCAGAATGTCACCTGGTTCGATGGTCAGGTTAGAATCCCCACAGAAACACCAATTGAAGATCTTTCAGTGCAACAGCGGCGGGACCTGGAAGAAAGGCAACGTGACATTCTAAGACTTGATTCGAATACTCGACGCCAGTTCATGGAGGTAGCACGGGTATTAGCCAATCCAGCAAATGAGCATCTCGTTGCAGCTGCTCGACTATGGCACTCTTGGATCATGTCTCGTGATCCTGCTGAGCGAAAATCCATTATTAGCCTCGATACGGCTGAGCGAATCGAGTGGCTCGATCGCTATTCGCAACGTCAAATACGAATGCAATCTCGACCATCTACTAATCAGTCGAAGCAGCAGCGTCGAGGCTTTCAATATCGTGAAGAAAATTAATCACTTCCGTGTTAAATACCTCAGGTGCCTCAAGTGGTGATAGATGGCCAGCTTGAGGAATACAAACAAGTTTAGAATCCGGCAGTAATTTTTGAATTGCTTGCATAACTGAGGGGGGAGTGAATGTATCCTCTTCACCAACAACAAGTAATAGAGGAATATCAAGTGCTTGCATGGAGGCAGTCATGTCTGGTCGATTACCCATGGCTGTCAGAGACGCTTGCACAGTCACGACAGCTTGTCTTTCAATGACTTGATGGAGTAATGCTTCAATCTCAGATCGTCGGGATTTGCGCCGAGCTTCAGCGCTTTGCGCCAGTAGTGTTTCCAGCATTGTGGAAATGAGCAGTCGCGTGCCGCGGCGACCGATTTTTTCTGATAACCCGGCTCGACTTTTTCGTGCTTCAGGCGTGTCAGCGTCGAGTTTCGTATCACATAAAACAAGACCACGCACCCGTGTTGGATGTCGTGCAGCAATGTGCTGTGCCACATAACCTCCCATTGAAACTCCACAGACCAGTGCTGGTTCATTAATGTTTAGAGCATCAAGAATGGCGATAGCATCGTCAGCCATGCCTTCGATACTCATGATGGGGGCGTTGGGTGATGAATCACCAAATCCGCGCTGATCAGGA
>JBDOMS010000652.1:0-8406 GCA_039831735.1 Pirellulales bacterium | reverse complement strand
TTTAATTCTATTTGCGGACAAGTCTGTCGATATGCTTGGTCTCGGTCTGTTTGGTTTTGAGGGTGTATGCATTTTTCTTTCAAGTATTGCAGTGATTATACTTTTTATTGGTGTTTTTTGTGCGTATGCAATAGCTAGTTGGCGGCGGCAAGGAGCTATGCACCATCTTGCAAAAAGAGTTCCAGTGTTAGGTAAAGCTATTGCGGATATGGAACTTTCGGCATGGTGCCGTGCTGGATCTCTTGCAACCGGTATTGGTTTGGATATTCGTCATATGATTGAACTAACATCAGCCGTGTCACCAAGCCTGGCCATACATCCCTCCCATGCGATTGAGCGTCTTCAGGAAGGATTATCACTCGCTGAGATGTTACGAGAAACTGGTCTTTTTCCACGTGCTGTGGTTGAGGCTGTTGGGGTTGGTGAACTAACTGGTACGACTGCTGAAACACTTGATCGAACAGCGAATGAGTACGATGACTCTGCTGCGAGGGGGTTTGTTATGGTTGCCAACGGTGTTGGAACTGCCGCCTGGGTAGCCGTTGTAGTTGTAGTAGCCTCTATTATCTTTCAAGTTTTTTCAAAATACGCTGGGATTCTACAGGATGTCATAAAAGGTTTTTGACGATAGAAACTCCATGATGCTTGTTATTCACTCAATTGTCATTTTCATCGTGATAGGCTTGTGTGCTTCAATCACTGCAGAAGAAATTCCTGCATCTCCACCAAGTCGAGAGACACATCAGGAGTGGATGGCCAAAATGGGATATCAGCGTCACAGTGGAGGATGGAGAACTAGTCAAGAAATCGAGATTATTGAGCGAAATGAAAAAAAGCAGTTGGAGGAGAAACAGTGGAACAAAAAAATAGAACGTTACAGGAAAGACCTCCTAAGAAACGATTCTGCAGAAATCCGGAGACAGATTACCGAGATTTCTGATCCCGATGCAATTCCAGCTCTTACATCAGCATTGGCAAGTGAGCCAAATAGACGCGTGCGACTTTTGTACATCGATACGCTCTCTCGAATTGAATCTCCAGCAGCTCGAACAAGTTTGATAACGGTGGCAATTGACCATCCGGATGGTGAAACGCGCCTCGATGCTATTGATCAATTAATAAAATTAAATCCTCAAGCGGTCGCACCATTTTTTACAAATGCTCTTCATAGTGCAGACAACGCACGCATTAATCGGGCGGCGACCGGATTAGGTCGACTTGGCGTTACGACTGTTGTGCCCTCCTTAGTAAATGTTTTGGAAACGCAGCATATGACAACGCTTGGGAGCGGCGCGTCGGAAGGATCAACAACAGCAACATTTACACCAAACGGCAGTGCTGGGCTTTCAATGGGAAGTAATCAGCGGCAGGTCACCGTCTTGGTAAAAAACCGTGATGTCTTGGAGTCATTGGTTTTACTGACGGGTGAAAACTTTGGTTGGGATCTTCTCGCGTGGCGAACGTGGTTATCTCATCAACGAGCCCCATCCACGCTTGATCTTCGTCGTGGTGAGTTATGAGGCCCCTTCTGATGATTGCCGGCGCCGTGGAAACCAATCCGCATCCAAAACAAGAAGAGCGACCCTATTTTCTAGATTGGGTCTGAAGATTACGAGAAGCAACATTGGTAAAAACCAAGCCATGAAGAGTCCCCCGTCATGAGCTTTCCAAAACTGACTTCCAACAAGGACAGCTGCCGTACAACTCATGAGCGTTCCAAGGTTCTTCGGTGATGGCCATATGGCTAGTGTGGCCATCATGGCAATAAAAGCAGCCAAGACAGGCAAACGGAATACAGCATCATTTCCAGGTAAGGCCCAGAAACCTTCCAGAGATACATCATTTGGGAAAATCCAACCGAACATTTGCCTTAGCTGGTCAATAAATGTTCCATTGTCGGGTGAGGTCACCCAAAGCGCAACAACGAGAACGAGAAGCGCAGACACGACGCCAAGCGTGAATCGACGAATTCCACGTTCCCAATAGAAGGCACACCAGAGAGGAAGGAGAAAAATAGGGTAATAGATTGTGCCAATGGCTAACCCAATAAGTGCTCCAGCGGTAAAAGGTCTTCGGTAAGTCACAACCGCCCAAGTAATCAATGCACCAGGGAGCACATGATCGACACGGCCTGTCATAATGGCGGTGTAGGGTAGAAGGAGGTAAAGCACTGCTGCCGCGATACCCAACCGAATATTATCAAAATGCCACCAGCCAATCAGGATCATACCACTTACAATTGCAAGTTGTGAGAGAATTGCCATGATTCGGGCTGTTGTTTCGTGAACTGCTCGACGAGTGCTTGCAGCAGTTTCAGCACGAGAAGAGTCCTGTTCCGGTGTGAAAATTCTCTGCGTTGATATTTGTGGTAATAAGAATAGAAGTGGATAGCCAGGACCTAGCCGCGCGAGTTGGTCAGCATCGACATGACCTTCCCCTGCTTCCAGTTTTGTTGCTGTGGCTGCCGCGGCTAGATCTTCACTTTGAGGACGAGTTGTCACAACATTCGCAAGCAAGAACACCAAAAGTGAAATACCTAGAAATGTAAGACCTCCTACTGAGAGGTTTGGTTCTAACATTGGTCGCCGAACCATATTTGAATCAAAAAGTAATCGCAATAAAAATGTACCGGAAACCGCAAAAATCCAAATAAAACCAAGTTGTTGGGCAGCGGTGCTTGCTTTATAGCCACCGTATTCAACTGCGAGTAACCCTGGAGCGAGAAGAATAAGCCCAACAAGATCGAGGTTTCGTACACTCAGTACGCGATTGAACTTAAAGAAGAGAGCAATAGAAAGCAGTGAGGCTAAATAAAACCATGTTGTTGGATTGACTCGATAGTAATGAAAAAGAATGTCACTCATAAGAATTGAGAGTACGTCCAGTACGACGACATTGAAAGCTACTTGCGAAAATTATTGTATTGGATAAGGGCCATTTGACATGGAAATTGATGTGGTATGACTAAAAAGGCCATATCATTGGTGCCAGAAGTACCGTGACAATCATCACGATGATGTTCAGTGGGCCTCCAAACCGAGTGTAATCGGTGAATTTGTATCCTCCTGGTCCGTAAATCATGAGGTTCGTTTGATAACCCATGGGTGTCGCAAATCCACAGCTGGCTGCCACAGTTACGGCCATTGCAAAGGGCATTGGATTAACCTGAAGGTTCGCTGCAGTTTGCCACGCTATGGGAAACATAAGAACAGCTGCAGCATTATTACTCATCAATTCTGTCGCAAGCATGGTAATGATATAGACTGCACCAAGAACAAGCAGGGGGCTGCTTCCCGCGGCACCAATTGCTGATTCAGCAATCATTTCATCAAGTCCTGTTTTTTCAACCGCCTGCGCAAGGCCAAAACTTGCTGCAATGAGAAGCAATCCCTCCCATGCAATAGATCGGCGAGCATCAGTTGCCGATATACATTTTGTTGCCAGCATTGCTGCTGCTGCTGCGAGAGCCGAAGCTACCATTGGGATCAGACCAAGGGTGACAGCAAGAATCATGCCGACTACTACTGTAATAGCTATCCATGCTCGATCATGACGTGGCGGAGTAAAGTCGGCTATCTGACTTACAAGATAAAAATGTCGACTTGACCGCTGAAGATCCAGGAACTGAGGACTTGCTTCTAAAAGTAACGTATCACCGGGTTCAAGCTCAATGCTTCCAACTTTCTTGCGAAGTCGCTCCCCATCTCTTGCCACGGCTATGATGACGGCATCGTACGTTGATCGAAATCGCCCTTCTTTAATAGTACGGCCAACGAGAGGGCAACTCGTTGAAACAACGGCTTCTACCAAAACACGTTCACTTCGGGGGTCATCGAGCTTGAATACCTGATCAGTTGCAGGGCGGAGCCCACGAATCTTTTGGAGTTCAAGAACCGAATCAACAACACCGACAAAAACTAGTCGATCTCCAGACTCTAGGCGTTCTGTTGGAGCAACGGCTGCCATGATGTGTCCATTTCGATCAATCTCCATGAGAAAAAGACCATGGAGGCCTCGAAGACCTGCCTGTTCGATCGTTTTCCCAACAAGAGGACTCCCTTTTTCAACAAGCATTTCCAAAGAGTACTGACGCGGGTCATCACTCGCACTCATAGCTGGACGACGATCCTTAAGCAAGACCTTGCTTGCCAAAATGAGATACACAAGGCCAATAATAAAAAGGGGGAAACCGAGCCATGATATTTCAAACATATTGAGCGATTTTCCAGTTCGCTGGGCCATCAGTCCACTGACAACCACAGTCGTGCTCGTACCGATAAGCGTACAAAGACCTCCTAGGACAACTGCGCAGTTCATTGGCATCAGTAACTTCGAAATACTGAGACCATGCTTTCTTGCCCAACTGCGAAGAGCAGGTACCATGATGGCAACAACAGGGGTGTTATTCATGAATGCGGATAAAATACCAGGGCCAATCATGGTGCGAAGTTGAGCTGTTGCAAGCGAGCGTGGCCGTCCAAGGAGACGACTAATTATTGTTTGCAGCGCCCCGGTTCGTTCAACGGCTGCAGCGACAACAAAAAGTGCGGCAACAGTGATCATCCCTTCATTGCTCATGCCATCAAGTGCTTCTTTTGGAGAAAGAATTCCTGTAAACAAAAGCACGATGACTGCACCCATCATCACCATATCAGGAGTTCTACGACCGGAAAAAAGTAATCCGAGCGTCACAAGTGCAACGATAGAAGTGAGAGTTGGCTGCCAGTTCTGATAAAGCCAGTCAATCGAAAACCCATCCATACTGTTGAGGAATCCTTTTTTCGGAGATTCACTTATTTCAGGAGCATTAGAGCCTGAGGTGCACAGTGCTTTTACACGTACGTTTTCTGAGAATGAAGTTCGCCTGTTCAGGCCCAACCTGCAAGGGCAATCAGGCAAACTTCGCACAAAGTCCTGTTGAATCGTGTTTTTTGCGGTTTGAGACTATCTAGGTATGCAAAGACCATGACCCAGCACGGATAACCGTACTGGGTCAGTGGCTCTTATTTGACCTTCCGACAGGAAGGTATGTCGTAATGGTTTGTACATTCAGAGATGGTTAGCTGCTGATATATTTCCTCCTTCTTGGTGGTTGAGAGCATCATAATGTTGAACGAGCTACACATTCGACTGAAGCACTTCCCATGCCAATCGGATAATGATTCCGGGTTGAAAAAAATAACCAACATTTTCCAGAGCGGATGCAGCCTTTGCACTGTTTGAAGATGACGTCGTACGTATGGTCGTGCCTGCCTGAGAAGCAGATATTGCGCAAAGAGGTGGCAGAGGTAGACTAACTCATATGCTCATTTTTCCATGTGACCGATTCAAACTGTCCTTGCCGGACGGTCATAGTTTTCCAATTGACAAGTACCAAAAACTTCGTGAACGGCTTCAGCAGTATGCTCTGATGGGAGCAGATTTTGATTTTATTGAGCCACATGCAGCTACTGACGCTGAATTGCTACGGGTACATCATAAAGACTACATTGGCCGGGTAATGTCAGGGTCATTATCAAAGGAAGAAATCCGAAGGATTGGATTTCCATGGAGCCAACAGCTTATTCAGCGATCACTGCGAAGTACGGGGGCTGCGGTCGATGCTGCCCTGGCCGCAATGAAAGAAGGTGTTGCGGCCAGTCTTGCTGGTGGTACGCATCATGCAGGAACAAATTGGGGAGAAGGGTATTGCGTTTTTAATGATGTTGCCGTTGCGGCTCGTGCAGTACAAACGTATGAAAAAGTTCATCGTGTACTCATAATTGATTGTGATGTTCATCAAGGTAATGGGACGGCTGAGATTTTTGATGATGATGACTCAGTTTTTACAATGTCTATCCATGGTGCACGTAATTTTCCAATAAGGAAGTATCCAAGTTCGCTCGATGTACCGCTTGATGATGGCGTAGGAGATGAGAAATACCTCGAGCTTTTAGAGCCAGCGTTGCGCTGTGCTTTCAATCAGGCTCAAGCAGATCTTGTCCTGTATATTGCTGGAGCGGACCCTTTTGAAGGAGATAGGTTAGGAAGGCTGCGTCTTTCCAAAAAAGGACTGCTTGCACGTGATCGTCTTGTCCTACGTGGTGCACACCGAATGGGAGTGCCACTTGCGATTGTCTGTGGTGGAGGTTATTGCAAAGACATATCTTCAATTGTAGATATTCACGCTGCGACGATGCTGTTAGCTGCTGGTGAGGACTGTTTCCTAAGCCAGAGCATTTCATAATAAAGATGGTTACTCAAAATTTGTTTTCATAAGAGTGAGTTTCCTCTACAATCGAACATTTTAGTTTCACAAAGGAACATGGCATTTTGACTGAGTGGATTTCTGCTCAAGCACTCCCTTTGAATCATGAAATGTTGAGCAATTTTTGACTTTGCTTCATGTCGATGGCCTAGAATAAGCCTGCTCGAAGAAATGTTTTCAAAGATTTTATGGGAATCAATAACTCCTAACTCACTGATACACTCTGCTGAATGTCTGGAAAAAATCTATGGAGCATGAGATTACCTTCATCCATACGGCTGACTGGCACCTCGGAAAACCGTTTGCAGGGATTGAAGATCCAGTTAAGAGATCTCGTGTCCAGCAGGAGAGACTTGAGTCGGTTCGTCGAATACAAAGAGTAGTTCGTGAGCGGAAGGCACAATTTGTTGTAATCGCTGGAGATTTATTTGATTCAGTAACACCAACGCATGCAACAATCTCAGCAGGGTTAGGTGCAATTTCCGAACTTGGCGTGCCTGTTTTTGTAATACCAGGAAACCATGACTATGGTGGTCCCGAATCCTTGTGGGATCAGCCTTTTTTTTTGCGGGAGCAACAGAGGATTGCACCAAATTTTGTGTTGTTGGCAGAACGCACCCACAGCACTATTCCAGTTAAGGATCAGTCAGGTAACGAGGTAAATGTAGCGTTATTCCCGTGTCCTCTCTTGAGGCGGCATGAATCTGATGACCCAACTGCTTGGTTGCGCGAATATGACTTTTCAAAGGTTGGTGAGAGTCCTCGTATTGTGATTGCCCACGGAAGCACAATTGATTTTGCAGATGGTCTTTCCCACGAGGATGAAGAAGGCCTTATGAGGTCATCCAATACTATTTTCTTGGAACGCTTGCCGAAAGAAGAAGTCGATTACATAGCCTTAGGTGACTTTCATGGATGTATGAAAGTTGGTAGTAAGGCTTGGTATTCAGGCACACCGGAGATAGATCGTTTTCCGAAAACGGATCAACAGCCTGGGCATGTGTTAAGTGCATGTGTCATTCGTGGTGAGCAACCTCGTACGACGATGATTCCCACGGGTAGATTTCGTTGGATATCACTTAATATTTCGCTTGATGATACCTCTTCTGTTGAAAGTGAAAGGCACTTGGGGGCAGCCTATTTGGAGCAAGTCTTAACTCAGGCAACATGTTCAAGGTCAGAAGACGAACCAGGATTCAACGGCTGTCTAGTGAATGCGGCACTCAGTGGAGCAGTGTCTTTAGAAGGGAGAATAGAACTGGATCAGATTATTGAGTCGTGGCAGGCTCGTCTGCTTAGGCTCAAGCTCTCGGATACAGTCATGGTTGCACCAACACAAGAAGAAATACATGTTCTTACAACACGTTCCCAGGATCCGATTATTTCCCGAGTGGCAACTGAGTTGTTGGCACGTCTTGAGGATGGTGGTCATGCCGAGGAACCGGACGTGATTCGCCAGGCTATCTCTATCCTTTATTCAATAGCTCATTCTTCAAATAACAATGAGGCTTTTGATCCAGCAGCGGTAATCCCATGAAGTTGATTTCTGTCACGATTCGCCAGTACAAGGTGCATGAGTACGTGCACATAGATTTTGATGCTGCACGAAATGTCATTGGCGCACCAAATGAGTCGGGCAAAAGCACTATTGTGGAAGCGATACACCATGCATTGTTTTTACGCAGCCGAGTAACGGGCCTCGTTCAAAAGGCAATGCTTTCTGAGGTGTACTCAGGTTACCCGACTGTTGAGCTACGATTCGAGATCAAACAGATGCAGTATACGATCACAAAGATATTTAGTGGTGGCCAATCTGCGAGTACTACACTGCAGCAACATAGCTCCAGAGGCCGCACACTGAGAAATGAAGAAGCAGAGGAAATGATTCACGATCTTCTTCAGACAGAAGAAATTGGAGGAGGTCGTAATCTGGACGCTCGGCTTCGGATGCAATGGGCACACTTGTGGATATGGCAAGGAACAGCAACAGAGGATCCTCTTGATCATGCAAATATTGATCAACACGCCACGAGTTTGAGAAATCGGCTTGCACAGATAGAAGGTGGAGGTGTTCTTGAGTCAGCACTGGATGCAACGGTTTCTAGTGTGATCAAGCATCGTCATCATGCAACTTTTACCGAAAAGGGAAAACCACGTTC
>JBDOMS010000538.1:0-1991 GCA_039831735.1 Pirellulales bacterium | reverse complement strand
TCTGAACGGTCAGTAAGATCCACACTCACAGCAACGAAATAAGGTTTATCGAGCTCAATGTGAAGATTCGAAGGAATGACTTCGTAATGGATATTTTCTCCGTCTTCCGTTTTTCCAACAACTTGAAGAATCAGATTTCGAGGTTTGTAGCGACTCTTTGTTGAGGTGACCCCCAATGACCATCCAGGTTGTTTGGCATCACCATTCCATGTTGATGCAATGACTCGAACCTTTGCATCTTTGAAGAGCGAGTAGAGAAGAATGCGTGCCTGAATCGTAAAATGAGATGTTGGGAGGCTTTCTGGAGTATCAAAATGAATGGAAAGATCACTTTCTGATCCAAAACGAACAGCGTGCGTTTTAGACGCTGCATTGGACTTTGGCATCACAACAAGATGTGTGTCTCCAGGGTGATGAGGCTGAGGAGGAACAAGCGTTTCGTACGCATCAATAAAGGTTTTCGATTTAGATATCTCATTCTTTGTTGGTGGTCGACTGAAAAGTCGACGATGAACTGTCTCGATAAACTCAGTGTCGGAAGTGGCTTGTAACTTTTGGGTAATGGCATGGGCCTGTTCTTGAAGCCAGGCTCCGTTTGAGAGGAGCAATGCTTGAGTAGGCGTAGTTGTCCGATGACGTTTGCCCGCAGACTGAATGCGATCAGGTAGGTCGAAAGCAGCCAGAATAGGATCAGGCTTGTTACGAAGAACCTTTCTATAGATAGCGCGATTTTTTGAAGAATCTTTCGAAACAATACCTGTTGTCACAAGAATAGAATCCATGAATTCTTCACCAGAAAGACGCCGTGGATTCGTGCGCCATAACAGGGTATTGTTCGCATCAATAGACGCAATGTGTTTATCAGGTTTTCGTTTGGATGTCTGATGGTAGGTTGCAGATGTCAGAATAAGTCGATGGAGTTTTTTGATGCTCCATCCCTCTTGCATAAACCATGCAGCAAGCCAGTCGAGAAGTTCAGGATGGCTTGGCGCAACTCCGAGATGCCCTAGATCGTTGGTTGATGCCGATAAACCAGTGCCAAAGTGCTGTTGCCAGATTCGGTTGACAAGTACCCTTGCTGTAAGTGGGTTTGAGGAATCTGTTATCCAGCGGGCGAGTGCAGTCCGTCGGCCGGTAGTCGATAATACCGCTGATGCTGGTTCAATCACTGCTGCGTCAGGAGAAAAAAGTGTTGGAAAGCCTGGGGCAATGGAGGCTGCTGCTGATGATTCCGGTATGAATATGGCGGGGGCAATCGTGCCGACATCACCGGCAACAAAAGGCTGTGTAGGCAAGGGATCGGGCTTGAGGCTGTCGTAGGAAGAGAGAGTTGTCAGGAGTTGTTGGCGTTCAGCCTTTGTATCGTCATCAAGAAACTGGTCAATTTTTTCAGGGTGAAATTCAAATTGTCGAGATGCCATTGCAACGATCTGGCGTTCATACGGCGTGCGTTCCATGGGGTTTTTGGCAAGCATGTCTTGGATCTTGGGAGGAAACATTTCGGGTTTCTGTCCCGTTGCATGCTTGAGGAGCAATGGGCGCTCAATTGTGTCGAGACGGCGTCGAATGCTCGCTGTAGCGTGCTCCCAACGCTTCAGTTGTTCGACATATGTTGTCAGGGTATCGAGATCTGCAACTGGTTTTGATTCCGTTGGAAGAAAAGCAGCGAAAAAGGATTGAAGCCGGTAGTAGTCCTTTTGCAAGAGCGGATCAAATTTGTGGTCATGGCATCGTGCACAGCGGATGCTTTGAGCGAGAAAGACGTCCGCAGTGGTCTCTGTCAAATCATCGAGTATTTTCTGCCACTGCCCCTCAACATCGCGTTGGTTCCACTCATAAATCCAATGACGGAGAAACATTGTTCCAATGATGGCTTCGCGATTGCCGGGATCAATTTCATCTCCGGCGAGTTGTTCCATGATGAATCGATCATATGGTTTATCATCATTAAACGACTGGATGACGTAGTCACGATACTCCTTTGCATGAGG
>JBDOMS010000197.1:0-8426 GCA_039831735.1 Pirellulales bacterium | reverse complement strand
CAACGAAACTTGGTTGTGACTGTCCGATAATCTCACTCTTCCTAATTTCAATGGGATCTGGTCCCATGCTGTCTGAAAAGTAGACCGACTCTGTTCGCTCCAGTGTTGCACTTCGACTGATCAGATCACTGGCTGATAGCGCAAGACGTGGTTCAAGGTGCTCTACCGACGAACCAATTTTTTTAAACGATAATCGAGGTCTGTTGTGCTTTCGAAATAGACGACACACCTCTAGCCACATTCTGAACACGTTTACCACTTTCTGCCGATTGACGAAAACCCCTTAATCCATGACTTTCAACAATAGCTTGAAACTCAAGATCAAACAAAGAATTTGCTTGAAACAGCATTCTCTTCCCCTTGTAAGGATTCTTTCACGGGCAAGAAAAACTCTAGCAGGCCCTTCTTGTCACCCCACCTCATAACCCGGACAATTCTTACATTGAACCAACAACTATTAATAATCCCGATGGATTGGCCCTTCGGTTTCGGAGCAACGCAAATGAGATTTTTTCTGGTTGTGTACATGCTGGCTTCAACCGTGGCATCAGCATCTGAGAATGACTGGCCTGCGTTTCGAGGGCCTCATGGCACGGGCATCACTCAGCCAGGCAATTTTCCGACTTCTTGGAGTCCAACAGATAACATCCGTTGGTCTGTTGCATTACCCCAACCTGGAAACGGCAGTGCCGTTGTTGTAGGCGATCGTGTCTTCGTGACGTCTGCCGAAGATAGCGAGGGGCACATCCGCACTTTGTTTTGCCACGATGTGGTTTCAGGCAAGGAACGCTGGCGACAATCTGTCACCGTTAATCAGACGATGCCAACGCATAAAACCAATCCATATGCTGGCACAACACCAGCATGCCATGGCGATCATGTGGTTGTCTGGCATAGTACTGGCGGCCTGCATGCGTATTCCTTACGCGGTGAATCTCTATGGTCACACGATCTTGGTGAATATCGTCACATGTGGGGATATGGTACGAGCCCGATCATTTACGACGATCACGTTATTCTTCATACTGGCCCCGGCAGACGAGTCTTTGTCATCGCCTTTGATCTTGAGACAGGCAAGGAATTATGGAGACACGAAGAACCAGTGGCTGGCACTGGTGAGCGCAATCAGGATGGACGGTATATGGGATCATGGGCAACGCCCGTTATCACAACATCAGAGGATCGTGTTCTGGCTCTTTGTTCAATGGCAACACGCCTGTGTGCGTTCGACATTCAAACCGGAGAACTTGTCTGGTTCTGTTCGGGTCTCAGTGGCACTGGTGGTGACTTGGCCTACAGTTCACCGATGATTGAAAACGACCTGTGTGTCACCATCGGAGGATTCCGTGGACCGGGCATCGGATTACGAATACAAGGAACAGGCGATCTCACAAAGAAGCGATTGTGGCGCAACGAATCCAATCCGCAGAACATCGGGACTGGCTTATTTATCAATGGGCATGTATATCGTGTTGGGGCAGGTCCATCCGTTATCGATTGCATGGATGCCACAACCGGAACGATTCTCTGGAAGGAGCGTGCGGCCGGCGGCACCTATTGGGGATCACTGGTGTATGACGGCAGGTACGCTTTGGCAACTGATCAGGAAGGACGAACCATTGTGTTTCAGCCATCTCCGGAGGGGTTTGTCCAAATCGGACTGAATGCACTGGAAGACACGTGCAACAGTACTCCGGCGCTGGCTGGGGATACCATTTTCATTCGGACGCACCAGAAACTCTGGTGTATTCGTCATGAGTGACACCCTGATGCAGATAACATATCCAGCGTCTCTCAGACCTCCCATCTGACCTTGAATCCAATTCCCGCAATTCGTTACGGTCTCACCATCGTATACATCGGCAATGGATTCAACGTGGAAGATGCGGTGACTTGTGAAGGGAATCTATTCAGACCAATGCTCCTTGTTCATCCGATACCAGCGAATGGCATTTTTTCTAGTCTTTCGGCTGGCACTATGCAGCATGGTCGTATACTCAGTGAGTCGAGCGGAGGACGCCCCAAACGGTGTTCAAACGGAAACCATTAATGGTCACCCGGCACTCATCGATTCACCAACACACACAACAACGTCGTCTGGACGTATCGGAGATGCGATCAATGTGGCCTTTATTGGCTCAGAAGAAGAACTTCACCACATGCTTTCGGCATCCGGCTGGTATGCAGCAGATCCAATCACTCTCAAAACGTCTTTTCGTATTGCAGCAGACGTTGTCCTGCGGAAACCCTATCCTCATGCTCCGGTGAGTAATCTCTACTTATGGGGACGCAAACAAGACGCCGCATTTGAGCAGCCCGTTGGGAACAGCCCAAAGCAACGTCATCATGTCCGGTTTTGGCAATCACACAAAGTTGACTTGAACTCCAAGCCACTTTGGCTGGGAGCTGCTACTTATGACGAGCGCGTTGAACTCAGTCGCACAACTGGTGGAATCACTCATAAAATTGCTCCGAATATTGATCAGGAACGAAACAAGTTAGTCAACGATGCAATCTCAGCAGGAAAGCTTGATGGTTATTACTGGGTGGAACAGTTTCACCGCCTCGCGGAAGGAAGAAACGGCGGGGGTGACCCATACTTCACCGACAGACGGCTTGCTGTTGGGGTGATCGATATTCGACGCTAACGAATTTGCCTGCATCGTACCCCTTCGACGTCATCACTGTTGGCCAAAGCCTGGGCGTCGGCCCTTCGCATCAATAATCCGCCAGACTCCAGCCTTCTTTTGAAGTAACACGCGGATGTCAGCAAGAATGTCCCGACCCATGGGACTGTCACTGCTGGATGTGGCCACCCGCACAACACAATCCACAACAGCAGAAGGAGGCACAGTTGCCTCATTAACAGTAACATCTAAATATGTGATGAGAACGCGTTGTGGGTGTGTTCGGTCAAGAATCTCCCTGACTTCCCGTTGAAGGTGATGCAGCTCAGGATCAAGGACCTCAAGAACCGTGTCATACTCCTGTTTTTCTACTGCTTGAGCGAGTTTTGGAAAGAGCGACTGGAGGTACTCTCGATCGGTTTCAACTACATAATCGAGTACAGCAATACTGCTGGCTCCAACACAACTAAGGATTGATAGCCCAAGAAGAATCTTCTGTTGATACTGCATCCACAGATAGAAGGACCCAACGCCTCCAACCAGACAAACAATCACGATCGGCAAAGAAGATTCGTACAACATTCAAAGTGCATTTTAGAAAAAGGCCAACACCCACCACAGTGCTATGACAAGACAGAGAAGCGTTGTGGCCACCACCCACGTCGGTTTTGCCGCAGCCGCAAAATCTTCTGCCGACAGGTATTGCTCACAGTACGGACATCGCGGAGTATCTTCGAGAATGTCTCGTTTGCAGAATGGACAGGGGACTGTCGGCTCATCTTCAGAGTCATCCCCATATGAATCATTGTCATCATCCCAATCATCATCATAGCTTGTCATGAACTACCTCTGCCCTGCTGGCCAGACTCCATCATGCAATCAGACCATCGTTTCATATCTCGTGGCTTTAATTATTTTGGAGTTCCGAAAGCGCATTCGACGCAGCTCGCTGCTCCGCTTCTTTTTTGTTTCTGCCCCAAGCCGGAGCGAAGGTTTGTTCAGCAATGTGCGCAACGACACGAAACGATTTATTGTGGTCTGGTCCGGTTTCTTCAATCACTTCATACGTCGGAGTCACTCCGAAGTCACGCTGGGCCAACTGCTGCAACATTGATTTATGATTCGACCCCTGTTCTCCCGAGGCAACCTTGTCGATCTCTGGCTCGAGGAATCGAGTGACCATGTGTCGAACTGGCTCCAAACCACCATCGAGATAAATTGCTGCAACGAGTGATTCAAAAAGATCAGAAAGAACTGACGAGGGCATGGACCGTGTTACTGACAGCCCTTTGCCAACAATAAGGAAGTCAATGAGTTGCAGTTGCTCACTAATCTTGCTGCATGTTTCCCGACTGACCACCACAGACTTAATGCGCGTGAGATCGCCCTCAAGTGAGTCAGGGAAGAGTCGATAGAGCATTTCGCACACGATAAAACCGAGAATAGAGTCCCCTAGAAACTCCAGCCGCTCGTTCGAAGCAAGACGATGGTCTGCACCTGAGGCATGCGTCAACGCCGCTACAAGGAGGGCAGGATCACGAAACTCGTATCCCAGCCGTTGCTGGCACTCTTCGATGTTGATCGTATAATCCTGCACGGAACGCACTTCCTTTCCGTCTGGACAACCCGTCAAGGCAATGAAAATAAGGGGTTCTAGGGCCAGCCGTCAACGACTGGCCGTCCGTATCGAACACTCGGCCGACCAGTCACGTACAATGAATGTTCCCTGTGAATGAAGCAAGACCTGACCAGCCTCTTGGCTGGTCTACGTCTGTTTCCCCGGTATGGACACCGGCCATCCCGCTTCAAGGGATACTATGACTATGATATTGGAGTCGGCCGCCAGAGGCCGCTATTTATTTAGCAGGAGGTGTTTTCCCGATGAACAGAATATCTTTTTGCCCGTTTGTGAATATTGCAGCAGTGATGCTCATCGCTGCATCGTTGATATGTCCGTCAGTGATGGCTCAGGATCCCGTTGACGCCGTAAAACAAGCCAACGCGCTATCGAACGCATTCCGTCAGGCGGCGGAAAAAGCGACGCCAAGTGTGGTGGTTGTCCGAAGCGAAACGAAACCAAAACCGAAAAATCAATCGAGAATGCCCCAACGAGGTGGTGAGAATCCTTTTCGTGGCACCCCATTTGAGGAATTCTTTCCCGATGGATTTGACATGCAACCAGGTCCTCGAAGTGGTCCTCGTTCTGGCGTCGGCTCCGGCGTGATCGTTGACCAGTCAGGCATTGTGCTTACCAACAATCATGTTGTTGAAGGCGCTGATGTTGTAACTGTTGAACTTTCTGATGGAAGAGAGTTCAAAGCTCGTGAGATCAAAACAGACCCTGACAGTGACTTGGCCGTCATTCGTCTTGAAGGTGCAAAGAACCTTCCCACAGCTCAATTAGGTGACTCCGATGAACTTCGGACAGGTGATTGGGTGATCGCTATTGGAAATCCATTCGAGCTTGAAACCACAGTGAGTGCTGGGATCATAAGTGGAAAAGGCCGGGAACTGAGTATGAATCGAGCAAAGTTTCTGCAGACTGATGCAGCCATCAATCCCGGTAATTCTGGAGGGCCTTTGGTCAACCTCAGTGGTGAAGTTATTGGCATCAACACTGCCATTGCATCAAATAGTGGGGGGTATCAGGGCATTGGATTTGCAATCCCTATTAACCTTGCAAAGTGGGTAAGTGAACAGTTGATCGCAAAGGGTTCGGTAGAGCGCGGGTACATGGGTGTATCCATTGGTCAGCTCTCCCGAGAAATGGCAGCCAAACTCGGCGTTGATGATAGAAAAGGTGTGCTGGTCACTGAGGTCATGCCAGACACCCCAGCTGCAAAAGCTGGGGTCCAAGAACTTGATGTCATCAAGAGTTTCGATGGCAAGGATGTCGATGGACCAAGAACCCTGCAAGGCGTCGTGGAACGAGCCTCCATTGGAAAAAAATACGAATTGAAAGTTATCCGAGATGGCAAGCCACTGACGCTTTCCATTTCTGTGAAATCCCTCCCGAACCAACTGACCCAACGGGGGTCAGGTATGGGGCAACGGAATAATCCACCCAGTAACGAAAGTTATTATTCACGTGACTTTGGACTGGCCGTCCGTGACAAAGGATCTGTCAATGAGGATGCGTACTCTGAATATGATGGCGTACTCGTTGATCGCGTTGATCCAGACGGCATCGCATCTGAGGCTGGACTTGGACCAGGAGTCTTGATTCGGAAAGTGGGGAGGACCGAAGTGACGTCGATTGCTGAATTTGCAGCAGCGCTTGAAAAGGAATCCCCTGATGAAGGCGTTATTTTGCAAGTGCGAACGCCTCGCGGTAATAACTTCGTTTTATTGAAGAAAGACGCCTGATGGCGCGACTTGGCGTCAATATTGATCACGTTGCCACCATCCGTCAGGCTCGACAGACCGTCGAGCCTGATCCGGTATGGGCTGCAGCGCTTGCTGAGCTTGGAGGGGCTGATGGCATCACCGTACACCTTCGTGAAGACCGACGTCATATCCAAGATCGCGACCTAGATATCTTGCGGCGTACGGTACAGGTGAAACTCAATCTTGAAGCAGCCATTGCACCAGAAATGATGGATATTGCCTGTCGAGTTCAACCTGACCAAGTAACACTCGTGCCCGAACGTCGAGAAGAGGTTACGACAGAAGGTGGCCTCGATCTCGTGACGCACCGCGAGACGACGGCCGTAGCAGTCAGTCGCCTACATGATGCAGGTATTGTTGTCTCACTCTTTATCGACCCTACACCAAAACAGATTGAGACTGCAGTGGATCTGGGAGTTGCTGCTGTTGAACTTCATACGGGGGAATACGCCAACGCTGATACAGATGAGCGGCGTCATGAGGAACTCGTGAGGCTTGCACGAGCTGCAACCATGGCTCGGCAATCAAAACTTATTCTCAATGCCGGACACGGCTTGACGTACCGAAATGTCGTACCTGTCGCCCACCTCGAAGACATGAACGAACTCAATATTGGCCACTCTATCGTCTCGCGGGCGGTCTGTGTTGGCTTTACAAGAGCTGTTCAAGAAATGAAAGCACTCATTGCGAGCTAGTACGCGTTTCTTTGCCGCGTGATCTGTTCGCAAAAAGTTCTGGGTTATCGAGGACGAACATATGGCCATGATCTGCCGTGACAATAACTGCGGTAGATTCCCAGCCGCCATTGTTCTCAATCCATCTGACAAGCGCTAAGAAAGCCTCATCACCACTTTCAACAGCTCCGATCGCGGTGTCGATATTGTTGGCATGGGACGCCCAATCAACATCTCCCGCCTCAATCATGAGCCAAAATGCACCTCGAGAACCAAGTACATCGAGTGCAGTCGTTGTCATGTCCGCAAGTGTTGGATTTTCATGGAGATCAGCTGATGCGTATGGTTGTACGGGGACATACTTTTTATGAAGTGGCTCCATCACGGTCTGATCGACTCTGCTGCCGTGAGGATTAAAATCGCCGGACGCTGTCCGAAATGGAAGATTACCCTCTGCAACACCAAAAACACCCAACAATGGAAGTGTGTCTCGTATTGCCTCTTGAGCAGCCGCAGCAAGAAGTTCAGCACCACTACAGCCAGATGTCCGCTCTACGACCTTATATCGACCACCATGCACAACATCGATAGCCTTGCGAGTTGAAGGTGCGAGGTACTTGTTTCCAGACTCAAAATTGTGTCCTTGCTGAACATCCTCTTCAACGTGAACACCAAAGCCACCTCCCAACAGCACATCGAGACCCTTCCGATGTGTATTCCGATGAGCCACTGATGGCTGACCAAGCATGTCACGTGTCAGATCCTGATAGTCATTTCTTGAAACATTATTTGCGTAACTACACGCCGGAGTCGCATGTGAAATTGGGACACTTGTTATGACTCCAACAGCAAAACCCCTTTTTTGTAATGTCACACCAATTGGCTCAATTGGGTTTCCCTCTGGATCAACATTGATTGCGTTGTTGTATGTCTTCTGCCCTGCACAAAAAGCTGTTGCCGACGCTGCTGAATCCGTCACTGCATGCGGTTGTTCACGGTCACGCCCCATCAAATAGGTAGACGAGACCCGACGGTCCCACGGGGTAGCGCCTCCACGACGAACATTGTATCCCCCCAGAAGTGTGCCTCCTGGGTTCTGTACCACTTGCGCATTAACGTCAACGTCCGTCCCCTTGTTCGCTGGACTTGTTACACACCAACCAAAATCTGACACAACACGATCGTAGGTTTGAAATCCAAAAACATTTCCGCGACCACGGTCGTACGTAATTTTTCCACACCTCGCAATGGCTGCAGCCCACGTTGTATGCCAGTCAAGACCATCAAAAATGAATAATATAATTCGGGTTGTACCAGCATCTGCTGCCATGAGTTGGAGACGATGAATATCTGTTTGGTCAAAATAGTCAGCCGTCGCATTATGCGTCTGATCAGGAAGCGTCCCATAGAGTGCTTGGAGTGGGTCTTTCTTACGATAGATACTTCGTGGTCCCTTCAACTCCTGAAGGTCACACCCAAAGGAATACACTGGAATAAGTCGGTTTGAGTGATTCGACCATGACACATAACGGTTCACTTGATCTCCCCAGTGGCCCCAAGGAGCCACCTGTGACACTTCTGCCTCGATCTGCATGGAACGGATTGGTGATTCTCCAAATCCAGAAGAATGAAGGAAAAGCGAAGCTGCAAAGAACAGAACACCTTGGTGGAAGCGGCATGGAAGACAAATAAAAATCATCACCGTATGATACTTCCTTCACACTGTTTTTTTGAATAG
>JBDOMS010000427.1:0-8447 GCA_039831735.1 Pirellulales bacterium | reverse complement strand
AATTACCCTCTTTGGCTCAATGATCAGGTCGGAAGACTTCAAAAAATTATGACTTGAGCATGTTCGATACCTCATTTATGAAGAGAAGATGTGGGATGTGATTCAGCCCACGATTCGACGCGTAGACGAGGAAGCCCAAGCCTCGTCTACGCGTCATTTTTTTGTTTTTGGTAGCAATCTTGACGTCATAGCTGCCGGTCTTCATTCTCCTCAGGTTCTGATTTGGTCTTAATCTTCGGCTGATAGCGTATGTTGATTCGGCACACGATTATTGTGGTTTTTATAACCTTCGGGATATGTTCCCAGTTGGTGAACGCTGATGGTCCACAAGACGTGTTTCCAATATCTGTACGGGTCATTGCGAACGCCTCGTTTCTACGAGCTGGTCCAAGTGATGATTTTTATCCTACGGAAAGACTTGTGCGTGATGATGCAGTTGAGGTGTGGGCAATTGATCCTGCTGGGTATTGTGCCGTCAGGCCAGTCAATGGCAGTTTTAGTTGGCTGCGAGCAGCTGACATCGATGATGAATGTCTTTTAGAACAGAAAACGAAGCGTTCATTGCACATCCAGAATACTCAGGGGTCTGAATATTCAGGTGAGGGGTTTATAGGAGTCGTCGTAACAGATGGAGCGGTGTCGCGAGTAGGATCACAACTCAATGACCTTCGACATGTTGCACAGGTGAGACTTGAGGCTGGTGAACGTGTTCGTGTGCGAGAGACCATCAGGGTGCCAGATGGTAGACATGCCGGTCTTTGGGTTCGTATCGAACCTCCATCGGGTGAGTATCGGTGGATTCATGGAAATGATATTTCTCTTCCTGAGGAGTTTAGGCCTGCCTCGCTAAAAAACACCATCTCAGACGTGGATGCGCCAGCCGTATCTGTGGAGGCAGCGGATGCTCTTCGTGAGGCAGGAGATGCCATTGCAGAAGTTCTTGCAACAGTTGGAGAAATGTCTGAGGAGCCAGTCGATAATCAGGAAACCGTTGTCGATCCTGAACCTCCCAAGACACTGGGGCCAGTACCGATGGCCAAACGATTACTCTCCGGTTGGCTTCCTCTCGGCTCAAGTGTGCTGGATCCAACAGCCCCAGCAATGCCTGTGGCCGTGAGCGGCGGAGCTGTCGCGACTTCAGATGATGAACTTGCTGACATCGATCTTGCCTTATCACTTGCTGTCACAGGACCGAGTGAATCATGGACCCTTCAGTCTCTTAGGGAACGCCTCAGAGTAGCTGCCCAACGAGCCACGACACAGGACGAGCGATTGCGAGCTGAGGCCATTGATGCCCGCTTATCCAGATTTGAATCGGTTCAAAATAGACAGCGAGCATTAATTGCTGGTGCGGGTGAAGATCCGTCGCCACTTCGCCTTGGTGGTATGTGGTCGAGTTTGTCGGAAATTGGCTCTCGTCCGATTCGCCCCGGTGTCTTTCCTGGTGGAGTGCCTGCGGACGGACAGCCCACATGGACCCCTCCAGAACAGATGGAAACAACTGGACGGTTAGCAACGGTAGTGTCTCGGCGACCGGATGCCCCTCGTTGGGCTATCGTAGATGGCAATAATAATGTTGTTGCGTTTGTGACGCCTTCGCCAGGAGTTAATTTGGCTCCATTGGTGGGTCAGCAGATTTCTGTGCGTGGTGCAAAGGGGTATATGCCTGAGTATAAGCGACCATATATGGTGGCTACAGAAGCACGCCCCCGTATGGCAACCGCACCGCCAACTTCAACAGATACAACTCGATAAAGACGGCAGTTCTGGATCCTACCGTTTTTGTGATAACCAGCGAGCAGCGAGTTGTGCTTGAATCGGTTGCGGTTCAATACTCGCTGCTGCTCGTACATGATTGTTTCCGACTGCTCGTGTAATAGCAACAAGTTTTGTTTTTTCTTCCTCACTCGTGCGAGGCAATCGCTTGACCATCCGAATAATACCCTCAGGGTTTGTTTCAGCTGCACCTGAGAAGTTACTCATAAAAAGGCATATTTCATGAAGGTTGACTGCTGCAGAGCGGACAATCAGTGGTTGAAGTGTACGAGTAACGATTTCCAGACCTTTTCCGTCCATGTCGACAAAGGCATCGATCTCAACCTTTTGTAATGATCGGCCGACAGCATCTCTTCCAACTGGAGAGTATTGGACAAGGATCACACATGACCCTGTAAGTATTCGTGGTGCTAACGATCCTGTGTAGGCTCCTCGTCCGTGGAATACCAGCAAACCATTCTTGCCGTTATGTTCTTCATGAACTAATCGTACTCCACCAACTGTTCCATACCCATCACTAAAACGCCACTGATTTGATCCTGCTGGGTCGAGAGAAAGCCTTGTAATCCCAAGCATTCTCCAAATGTCGACGATCGCTTCTGGTTTATGAAATGAAAAATCAAGGAGGTCGGTATCACAAGAGAATGTCTGTGGAGGTAGGTGTCGAAAAAGAGTTGTTTCTTTCAAGCATTGAGCAATGAGTTGCTGATGTGGCTCTGGAATACGATCAAGAGGTAAAGTTCGGATTGCTTCTTGTCGTGCTGCTCGAGATGACGAGCCTCCATCAGCAATAAACGCGGTGAGGGAATGAACAGCAGTTGATTGTTCGGTCGCGTGAACTGCTTGGGCCAACCAAAAAGAACCAAGTCCCAACACAAAGAACACAAAAAACCGTGAAATCATTATCGCCCCCATTTCACACCTCGAAGCTAATCGTGAGGTGGTGCATCCCCATTCCTGATGACAAACTGTTCGGCTTGTAATGGTCATTCTGCCCAATCATTTCCATTCGTTTTGTTGGAACTACCTAAGCTTCCTGGTTTACCATGTCTCCTCGCAGCGTGGCTTGGCCCTGCTTCGTAGGTTCCCTACGATCGCATATTGAAGAAGGAATACAAAACAGCGCAGGCGGATTGAAGTATTGATGCAACGTGATGAGCAACAGCAACTGTCTCCTCAGCACGACTCTAGTGGTTCTTCCACAAGACGAGCGAGTTTACTCAGCCGTTGTTTTGTTCTTTGGACACAGTTTTGTCTACGATTGCCTGCAGCGATAACATTGATCGCAATCCTTCTCGCAGTGTGCAGTGGTATCTATGCGACCAGGAATCTTGGATACAAAGTAAGTAGAATCGATCTTCTTGATCCAGATAGTGAGTACAACAAACTGTGGATTGATTACATCACCGAATTTGGTGATGACGATGATGCCGTTATCGTTGTTGAGGGACAAACTCGTGAGGAAGTCATCCAAGTTCTGGAGGAAATATCTCATGAAGTTGGCGAGCGCAACGATCTGTTTCACTCAGTCCTTCACGAAGTTGATTTATCAACAATACGAGGAAAGGGACTGCATTATCTCTCTCCATCTGATCTAACATCCATCGAACAATTTATTGAACAAACCCAACCAATTATTGATGGAGGGTGGTCTCAATTAAGAGCAAGTTCAATGATTGCAGGAATGGCCAGTCAGATGGTTGCTGGCAAAGACTCACAGTTAAGTGGTTCTCCTGAATCACCTGCTACGGTGCTGGAACGTTATGCCGAGAGCCTCCTTGCGGGTATTGAAGGGGCGAGCCGAGGTAACTCCCAACTTTCGATACCATCGCCTTGGCCAAGCATGCCAGAGTCTCTTTCCACGCTCCGAGACCTCTCAAGTGAGCATCTTCTTGCGAAAGACGGGCTTTTAGGATTTGTCCTGTTACGACTTACGAAGACAGAGGGAGGTTTTGCGGGTGCCTCAGTTGCCACTGATGAGTTACGTCAAATCATCAAGCACGTTCGTGATCGTCATCCCGCTACGACGATTGGTCTTACTGGTTTGCCAATCATGGAAGACGATGAGATGCGAACCAGTCAACAGTCCATGATCTGGGCGAGTGGTCTGTCTCTTGCAGCAGTAGCACTCGTCATTACTGCTGGTTTTGGTGGGATTCGACATGCACTTATGGCAAACGGAGTACTCGTTATTGCCATGTCGTGGGCCTTTGGTTGGGCGACGATGAGCGTGGGGCATTTGAATATCTTGAGTGTCACGTTCACGGTGACAATGATTGGTGTCGGTATTGATTACGGTACGTACTATGTTGCTCGCTATTTGCAATGTCGACGAAGAGGTCTTGATTGTGATGATGCTCTTCTTGAAACCAGTGGTGCTGTTGGGCCAAGTATTTTGACTGGTGCCATTACGACGGCAGTCGCGTTTTTCTCAGCCTCACTTACCAGTTTTGTGGGTGTATCAGAATTGGGTACGATTGCTTCTGGTGGGATTCTCCTGTGTGCTGCAGCAGAGTTGCTGGTTCTTCCCGCCGTGATTGCACTCGTTGATAGGAGCGTCCTTGGAAAGTGGATTCCACAACCTGTTCCTGTCCACAGGTGGTTAGCACCAATTTTCAAACACCCACGATTTGTTGCGCTTGCATCAGTTGCTGTTACGCTCGCCATAGCATCCGGATTTCACGAACTGAAGTATGATCACAATCTGCTCAATTTGCAGGCAGATGGTCTGGAGAGTGTGGCTGTTGAGAAAAAACTCCTTGAAGAGTGTGATCAAAGCGTGTGGTATGCACTTTCCATATCAGATTCACGAGAGGAATTACTCAAACGTAAAGAGGCGTTACAAAATCTGTCCAGTGTTGAGCGAGTCGATGAGATTGCCTCATTACTTCCCGCTGAGGAGGATCTCAAACAGCCAATTATTCAGCGTATCCATGAACAACTTGACTCGTTACCGGAGCGACCACCTGAAATACCTATCGACCGGCTGGAAAACCTCGGGGAGACACTTGCCTGGGCCCAAAATGAGTCATCAAAACGTCCGGCGGGTTTACGCTCAGCCTGGCATCTTGAACGAACCCGAGAGGCGCTTCGGAAAATGTCTCCAGAGGAATGTTTTCAGGCACTTGCGAGTTTCCAGCAACGGTCTGCTGGTGAGCTATTGAGTAGATTACATGCGCTCGCTGGAGTCGCGAATCCGGAGCCACCAACACTTGAGGACCTTCCGCCAAGTCTTGTGGATCGTTTCGTGGGTCAAAGTGGCAAATATCTTTTGAAAATTTATGGTCGTGGCGACATCTGGAACTTCGACTCGCTAGAAAAATTTGTGAAAGATGTTCGAAGTGTTGATGCATCTGCTACTGGCAATCCACTTCAGGCCTATGAAGCTTCACTCGAGATGAAAAAAAGCTATGAACAGGCTGCTTTGTATTCTTTGGTGGTCATTCTTGTTGTCTTGTGGCTTGACTTTCGTAGTCTGACCTATGCGTTACTAGCTGGTCTTCCACTCGCTATTGGGATGGCCCAGACTCTTGGGCTCATGGGACTGGTTGGTATCGATCTGAATCCAGCGAATCTGATTGGGATTCCCTTAATTCTTGGCATTGCCGTCGATTATGGAGTGCATATCGTCCATGACGCGCTTGAGCGACCGGGGCCGTACTCGATCAGTGCTTCTACGGCGAATGCTGTTTTAGTTGACGCACTTACGACGATTCTGGGATTTGGTGCGCTCATGGTAGCAAGTCACAGGGGACTTGAGAGTTTAGGTAGAGTACTCACGTTGGGAGTGACGACATGTACGTTCACATCCCTTGTATTCTTGCCGGTGGTGTTGGCCATGCTGCGATCTGGCACAACGGATGATGAAGAATTGGCAGAATAACCGTAGAAGTTGCACGAAATCTGTCTTGTGTTGATCCCGTGTGACGTGGTACTCCCCAAGAAAAATATAGTTTTCATCTTCTTCGGCGGTGCCACTATGTCAGCGAATGTAATGAATGCAAGACTCCTGTGTCGTGCCATGATTTGTACAAGTGTTCTCAGCATGATTGTCATAGACCTTCCAAATCAGATGGTCCATGCGGAATCCAAAACACGGATTGTCAATATCACCATGGAAGATCAGTTTCGTACTCGATGTGAAACAGGCACCTTGCTTGGAGATGTTGTAGTGCTTGTGTTCGCCGAGCGGAGAGGCGCAGAAGCAGCACATGAGCTTGGCAAGAAACTCCATGTGTTGTTTCATCCGACAGCCGTTTCAGTGAGTGATGAAGAATGGGCACATCAACCAGTTGTCAGTCCGTCTGGATGGCCAGTTGATATGCGCGCTCCGAATGTTCATGCCATACCCGTGGCATGTCTTTCAGAGGTTCCACGAGCCATGCATCCAGTTGTTCGTGCTCGAATTCGGAAGGAATCGCCAGAAATTTCTGTTTGGCTCGATTACGAGGACATCATGGATCAGCATTTCGGGCTTGAGAGAGGAGTTCCAAGTGTTGCGATTCTTGATACTCGTGGAATGGTTCATAGCGTACACGTCGGGCCGTTTAGTGATTCTGCGGTCAACTCTTTAGTGACAATCATCGATGAGATTCGTCAGGCCTCTCGTCCTCAGATCATCACAGCCGCCGCTCCAGGGGTATTGAGCCGGTAAAAATTTCTATGTCAGGCGAAACCACAGAAAAGTGGTAATGACCATGGCAACATAGCCCACAGGCAAGGCCCATCGACAGGTTCGATCGATCATTGCAGCACGCTGCTTTTTGCCGCTCTTCGAAAGAGAATAGACATACAAACTTTGAGGAATAGTGACCGACATCGTGACAAATGACACAAGTAAAAGTGTGTCAGTAAACGTTAAATATGACATGCGAGGCATGTTTTCAATGATTACAAACTGATAGGCAACAATGGTCAACACGCCAATGAAAGAGATATTGAGACGGTCAGCCAGTGACTCCAGATCGATCCAGAAAATGGACCAGATCATAGAAACAATCAAGAGCATTGGAAAAAGCATCTGCCAGACGAGTTGCCAACTTCTTCTCTCAAACGTGATCGTCGTAATAATTTGAGAAATGTGCTTCACTTCATCCTTGTACACAACTTCAACTTCAGAAGCCTCCATCGAAAGTGACTGAAGATCCCAGCCAGCAACATTCACGTCATGCTCTTGTCGCACATGATGCTCTGTGACTCCAATAGCGCGTTGATCTACCTCGAGTAATACTTCATCTTTCGTGTTACCAAAAGGAATCATAAGAACACGCAGTTTCTGGGTATCGAATGGATAGTCATGAAGTGACATGGGTGTCTCAAGAACGGCATTTCTTTGTTCGATATATTTTACTTTTCCGTCAGGGTAGACCTCGATTTTGATTGCACTCACATCCCCACTTCCTACTTGATTCACAATAAGAAACTGTGGCCACCAACCAGAAAAAAGTTCGAGAAACTGAAACGCTCCTTGGAAAATCTTTCGATCAACACCCTCCGACTCAGCGTCAAAAGCAAGTCGGGGATCATTCCAAGTCGCAATGAGTGCAAGTTCAACCTCGAGAGATTCTTCAACATCGTCAATACTGATGACATCAAGAATCATCAGGCCACACGTGACATGTGTTGGTGACGCGGGTGGATTTGGCATGCCAGCCTCAATCGCCCATAGTATTTGAACAGAAAACAAACTGCTGAATAGGAAAATGGCTCCAGAAAAACATGCAAAACAACATGCTTTTGCGGTGATCTTTGTGGAAAATGTTTTAGGAAAAACCATTACTGTGATCGTTGCTTAAACCGTTCGCTGGCGCGGGTCAGCGTTTCCCGCTCTGTCTGTGAGAGGCTGGATTCTCCAGACTGACCAATTTTTTCAAGAATGCGATCCACCTCTTTTCGCAAATCTTCGTCATCAGTCTGCTGTTGTTTGCGTGGAGATCGGAATTCATCATCAGGATGAACAACTTTCATTCCCCGTAAGCGACGCTTCATATGAAGCGAAAAGTCGGTCAATCCACCCAGATTCCATCCACGCCAGGCATACAGGAGACCAAACGCAGCACCGGCGAGATGAGCAACATGTGCGACATTTGTTCCTTTGGACGTAGCCCCTTGAAGGTCTAAGACAACAAACAAGACCCCAAGAGCCCAGGCAGGTACTGGTAAGACACCATAGATGTAAACGGTTTGTCTCGGAAAGTACCAAATAAACATTGCAAGGACTGCCATGACAGCTCCACTTGCTCCGACGAGAGATGTACGCGCGGCAATCTGTGGCTGGCCAATCTGGACACTAGCAACCCATGCGATCCCAGCAATCACAATTGAGGTCACATAAAAACGAAAAAATTCAGAACGACCGAGAAGAGCCTCAACCTCTCGCCCAAAAAAGAAAATAGCAAGCATGTTGAATAACAAGTGCCATGGGTTTCCGCTATCGTGAACAAATCCGTAGGTTACGAGTTGCCAGACCTCGAGGGGGTTTTGCGGTAGGTCACCTCGAAGAGCGAGAAAACTATTGATTGGTAATGTGCCAGCGGCAATAAGGTTGGCAACCCAGATGGCAACATTTGCAACAATGATGGTCAGAACCGCAGTCCACTCATTCATGACTGGTCCACGATTGTCATATGCATAACGGCGTTCAGAAAATCCCATGATGAGCAATGGTAGGC